>NZ_JAMXRY010000095.1:0-6869 GCF_024124525.1 Halomonas sp. OfavH-34-E
GTCTCGGGGCGCTCGGGGGCGCTGGCACAGCCGGCCAGCCAGACCAGCAGCACCAGCGCCAGCCAGGGCAGCAGGGAGGCGTGGCTGCCGGCGCGGTGTACCGTCTGTCGGGTCAAGCGTCTGGGCATTGAGATGACATCCTTTTCGGTAGAGGCCCTTCACTGAGCTGTTGTTCCAGAAATTGGCGCACTTCGGCGAAAAGGTCCAGGCGGATGGCCTCGGCCTCGTTGACCAGATGGTGGCGGGCTTGCGGGTGACAGCAGATGTGCGCGCCGGGAAACTTCTTGCCGAGTACCGCCAGATTCCAGGGCCCGTCCACCGTCAGGTCCTTCTCGCCTTGCAGGATCAGGGTCGGTAGCTGGCACGGGGGTAGCTGCATCAGGCGGGGCATCCAGCGGCGCATGGCGCTGACCCAGCCGGTGGGCAGGCGCACGGGCTGGAGCGGGTCCTGTTCACGCAGAAAGGTGGCGAAGTCGTCATCATTGGTGTTCGCCCGAAACTTGCGCGGCACGCTGGAGACAAAGGGGCTGACCAGGCGATGGACCCAGGCTGCTCGGGTCCAGCCCCAGGGTCTGACCAGGGGCGCCAGCAGCACCAGCGCCGACCAGTGGCCGTCATCGCCCCGGCTCAGGGCATCGGTGGCCAGGATGGCGCCGCCGGTGCTCTGACCGACGCCGACCCAAGGTCCCTGGGCCAGGCCGGCTTCGCTCAGGTGCTGCTGAAGCGTACGCAGGCAGTCGCCGTAGTCGGCAAAGTCGTCGATGTCGGCACGATCCCCACTGGACAGCCCGTGTCCCGGCAGATCCCACAGCACCACCGTGAGCTCGAGTTCCAGCAACAGCTCGAGCAGGTGGCGGTACAGGCCCAGGTGGTCGTAGTAGCCGTGAACCACCACCGCGGTGCCACGCGGGCGGGGCGGGCGCCATACCTGAGTCCACAGGCGGAAGCGTGGCGTCTCGATATTACCCGCGTGCAGCGTTACCCCTTCGGTGAGCAGGACATCGAGCCGATAGTGCGCCAGATAGCGTTCAAGGGTCGTTGCCATGGCCGGGGCGGCTGTCGCCACCAAGCCTTCGCCTTGTCTTGCCACCGGGGTCAGCCGTTCGATGGTCTCAAGGGGCGTGTAGTCGGTCATAGCGTCCTCCGCTGGGAAGGGGCGGTGGCGTGCGTTGCTCGGCACTCGGTTGTGCTGGGACGGCCAGATGGCGTGGAGGGTAGCGTCATCACCCTGCGCCTGGTTGCACCCTGACCGATCGTTGGCCACCTGCTTCTTCTGACACCGTCCGGAGGCCGTCGTTGCTCACCTGTGCCATGGAGGTATGGCCTTCGGCGTCAGATGAGGGAGTCGCCAGCACACGTCAACACCTTCCTGTCTGGGCTTCCTTGCCTGTTCCATGCTAGCGACCCATCGAGTTCGGCACCACTGTTTCCCAATCGACAAGGCCCTCGATAGCTCATCATTTGGTCTAGCCTTGAGCGGTAGAGCGGGGTTTTCGGTTTACAAATGGAATGATTTTCCACAAAATCATTCTGGAGCAGTCACCTTTTCCCCTGTCCGGCTGGAAGGTGCCAGGGGGGCACCCAAGGCCCAACGAGGAGCTAGACCCAATGACGCAACGCATTTCTCGCCATCGCCTGCAGGTGGCCGCCGAGCTGGACCAGTTCATCACCGAACAGGCGTTGCCTGGCACGGGGATCGATGCCGATGCCTTCTGGAAGGGCGTCGATGCCATCTTCCACGACCTGACGCCGACCAACCAGGCCCTGCTGGCCGAGCGCGACGCGCTGCAGCAGAAACTCTCGGCCTGGCACAGTGAGCACCCGGGGCCGGTCAATGACATGGCCGCTTACCAGGCCTTCCTCAAGGAAATCGGCTATCTGGTCGATCCGCCGGCCAAGGTCGAGGTGACCACCGAAAACGTGGATCGCGAGATCGCTTCCCAGGCGGGCCCCCAGCTGGTGGTGCCGGTGAACAACGCACGCTACTCGCTGAACGCCGCCAACGCGCGTTGGGGTAGCCTCTACGACGCGCTGTACGGCACCGACGTGATCAGCGAAGAGGATGGCTGCGAGAAGGGCTCGAGCTTCAACCCCAAGCGCGGCGAGAAGGTCGTGTCCTACGCCCGCAATGTGCTGGATCAGGCAGCGCCGCTGGCGACCGGCTCCCACCGTGACGCGGTCAAGTACTTCCTGCGCGATGGCCACCTGGTGGTGTCTCTGGACGGCGGCCGCGAGACCGGCCTGAAGGAGCCGGGCAAGCTGGTGGGCTACCAGGGCGACGCCTCCGCGCCGAGTGCCGTGCTGCTGTCCCACCATGGCCTGCATCTGGAAATCCAGGTCGATGACAGCCACCCCATCGGCAAGACCGACCCGGCCCACGTCAAGGACGTGGTGGTAGAAGCCGCGCTGACCTCCATCATGGACTGCGAAGACTCCGTGGCGGCGGTGGATGCCGAGGACAAGGTGGGCGTCTACGCCAGCTGGCTGGGTCTGATGAAGGGTGACCTCACCGCCGAGGTGGCCAAGGGCGGCAGTTCCTTCACCCGTCGCCTGAATCCGGATCGCGACTACGTCACGCCGGACGGTTCCGAGCTGACCCTGCCGGGACGCTCGCTGCTGTTCGTGCGCAACGTGGGTCACCTGATGACCAACCCGGCGGTGCTCGACGCCGACGGCAACGAAATGCCCGAGGGCATTCTCGACGCCATCATGACGTCGCTGATCGCCCTGCATGACCTCAACAAGGGTGACGATCAGCCGCGCAACTCGCGCACCGGCTCCGTCTATATCGTCAAGCCGAAGATGCACGGTCCCAAGGAAGTGGCCTTCGCCAACACCCTGTTCGGGCGTGTCGAAGACCTGCTGGGCATGGCCCGCAATACCCTCAAGATGGGCATCATGGACGAGGAGCGCCGCACCTCGGTCAACCTCAAGGCCTGCATCAACGAGGCCACCAGCCGGGTGGTGTTCATCAACACCGGCTTCCTCGATCGCACCGGTGACGAGATGCACACCGCCATGGAGGCGGGCCCCATGCTGCGCAAGGGCGACATGAAGGGCGCCGACTGGATTCAGGCCTACGAGCGCAGCAACGTGCTGGTCGGACTGGCCTGTGGCCTGCGCGGACGCGCCCAGATCGGCAAGGGCATGTGGGCCATGCCGGACCTGATGGCGGCGATGATCGAGCAGAAGATCGGCCATCCCAAGTCGGGCGCCAACACTGCCTGGGTGCCGTCTCCCACTGCTGCAGCGCTGCATGCCCTGCACTACCACCAGGTCGACGTGGCCCAGGTCCAGCGCGAACTCGAGGAGCTGGACGAAAGCGAGCAGCGCGATGATCTGCTCAAGGCGCTGCTGACCGTGCCGGTGGTCTCCTCCGCCGACTGGAGCGACGACGAGATCCAGCAGGAGCTCGACAACAACTGTCAGGGCATCCTCGGCTACGTAGTGCGCTGGGTCGAGCAGGGCGTCGGCGCCTCCAAGGTGCCTGACATCCACGACGTGGGCCTGATGGAAGACCGCGCTACCCTGCGGATCTCCAGTCAGCACATCGCCAACTGGCTGTACCACGGCGTAGTCGACGCGGCGCGTGTGGAAGAGACCCTCAAGCGCATGGCCAAGGTGGTGGACGGTCAGAACGAAGGCGACCCGGCCTACACCCCGATGAGCCCTGACTTCGACAAGTCCACCGCCTTCCAGGCGGCCAGCGACCTGATCTTCAAGGGGCGTGAGCAGCCGGCCGGCTACACCGAACCGCTGCTGCACCACTGGCGTCAGGTCCACAAGGCGAAGTAACACACTCGGGACGCCACCGAGTACGCCAAGCAAACGCCGCGATCCAGGCGGCGTTTCCCTGGACACACCCCCGGGCCTCCCCGGGGGTGTGTCGTTGTGTCGAGGGGAAAGCGCACAGCAGCGAGGGCGTTGAGGCGTCGTATCCAGGCTTGAGTTATGGTGAAGCTATCACGAGCCGGATTGCCTTCAGGGAGAGAACCATGACCGTGATGACCGCCGCCGCCATCGAGGATTTTCTGGACGACGTCTTTCCCCAGCGCATGGGCACCATCGAAGCCGTCTCGGAGATGCGGGCCACCATGAGCCTGGCCATCGAGGATGAACATCTGCGGCCCGGCGCCAGCGTCTCCGGCCCGACCATGATGGGACTGGCGGACGTCTGCCTGTACGTGGCCATCCTGGCCCAGATCGGGCCGGAGCCCATGGCGGTCACCAGCAACCTCAACTGCCACTTTCTACGGCGCGCCCGGGGTGATCGCGATCTGATCGCCAACGCCCGCTTGATCAAGCTGGGACGCCGCCTGGCGGTGGGTGAGGTGGAGCTTTTTTCCGACGGAGACGAGGCGCCGGTGGCGCACGTGACGGCGACCTACGTACTGCCCGATAACGACTGAGAGGCTATCTCACACGCGGGCTCGCCATAGTCCCCAGGCCAGCGCCAGCCAGCCAAGCAGCAACAGCACGCCGCCGAGCGGTGTGATCAGCCCCAGTGGGCCGAGCCCGACGCCGTAGAGCCCGACCAGGGCCATGGCGTACAGCGAACCCGAGAACAGCAGGATACCTGCCGACCACAGCCTCAGTGCCGTCAGCTGGGCGGCCAGCGGCTGCTGGGCCCGCCAGGCCAGCAGCGCCAGGCCAGCCAGGGTGTGCCAGGCCTGGTAGCGCACCCCGGTGGTAAAGGCGGCGGTCAGACGCTCAGGCAGGCGACCGTCGAGGCCATGGGCGGCGAAGGCGCCGAGCGCCACCACCAGGGCGCCGGACAGGGCGAGGGTGATCCACCAGTGACGATCCGGCATCGAGGCTCCTTGACGACGAGAGAGAGGAATCTGCCCTCAACCGTACCCCGCGGCGGCCCGAGCCGCTACAATGTTGCCCCCGCGACATCTTGATAATGAGGTGGCCATGCAGATTCAGCTAAATGGTGAGCCCCACGCCCTCGACCGTGAGCAGACCGTGGCGGAGTTGATCGACGCCCTGGGTCTGGGCGGGCGCCGCATCGCCGTCGAGCTCAACGAGGACATCCTGCCGCGCAGCCAGCACGGCGAGACCCGCCTGGCGGATGGCGATCGCATCGAGATCGTCCATGCCATCGGCGGCGGCTGAGGCGAACCACCCGCCAGCAGATACCGACGACTTTAGAGGTGCCGCTCGAAGGCGGCCTGGTTCCGTTTCGTGAGAAGGACTTGAGCATGACCGACATCTTTCAGGACAGCCCGCTGCGGGTCGCCGACCACGCCTTTTCCTCGCGTCTCTTGGTGGGCACCGGCAAGTACAAGGACTTCGACGAGACCGGCGAGGCGATCGCCGCCAGTGGCGCCGATGTCGTGACCTTCGCGGTGCGTCGCACCAACCTGGGTCAGGAGGCCGGTGAGCCCAACCTGCTCGACGTGGTGCCGCCGGAGCGCTATACCCTGCTGCCCAATACCGCCGGTTGCTACAACGCCAAGGATGCCGTGCGCACCTGTCGGCTGGCGCGGGAACTGCTCGATGGCCACAAGCTGGTCAAGCTCGAGGTGCTGGGGGACGACAACACCCTCTATCCCAATGTGGTGGAGACCCTCAAGGCCGCCGAGACGCTGGTCGCCGATGGATTCGACGTGATGGTCTACACCAGTGACGACCCCATCGTCGCCAGGGAACTCGAGGCCATCGGCTGCTGCGCGGTGATGCCGCTGGGCTCGCTGATCGGCTCCGGCCATGGCATCCAGAATCCGCACAATGTGCGCCTGATCATCGAGCAGGCCAAGGTCCCGGTGCTGATCGATGCCGGCATCGGCACCGCCTCCGAGGCAGCCCTGGCCATGGAACTCGGCTGTGACGGCGTGCTGATGAACTCCGCCATCGCCCACGCGCGCCAGCCGGTGCTGATGGCCGAGGCCATGAAGCATGCCGTGCAGGCGGGACGCCAGGCGTTTCTCGCCGGTCGCATGCCGCGTCGCGGCGCCGAGGCGTCATCGCCGTTCGCCGGCCGCATCAACGCCTGAAGCCGGCAGGAGCGGCATGGCCCGGCCTGCCGCTCCTGCTCAGCTTTCTCGCCCTGACACTTTCACCACGCCCCCAGACATCATCATGACCGACCAAGATCGCCCCGACGAGGGCAAGACCACCGGCCCGGAAGGACCGGACGCACCGCTGCATCGCCGTGGTATCAAGAGCTATGTGCTGCGGGCCGGGCGCATGACCCAGGCGCAGACCCGTGGGCTTGAGGAAGTCTGGCCGCGGCTGGGACTGACCCTCGCCCAGGGGCGCCAGGACCTCGATGCGCTGTTCGGCCGCCAGGCGCCCAGGGTGGTCGAGATCGGCTTCGGCATGGGAGCGTCGCTGATCGAGCAGGCCGAGACCCATCCGGACACCGACTTCATCGGAATCGAGGTACACGCCCCGGGCGTCGGCAAGTTGCTCGACGAAGCCGACAAGCGTGGGCTTTCCAACCTGCGGGTCTACCGCGAGGATGCCCTGGCGGTACTGGAGCAGTGCCTGCCCGAGGGCAGCCTGACCACCCTGCAGCTGTTCTTCCCCGACCCCTGGCCGAAGAAGAAGCATCACAAGCGGCGCATCGTCCAGCCGGCGTTCGTCGAGCTGGTGCGGACTCGCCTGGCCAGCGGTGGAACCCTGCACATGGCCACCGACTGGGAAGCCTACGCCGAATGGATGGCCGAGGTGATGGAGGCAGCCCCGGGCTACCTCAATACCGCGACCCCGGAGACGGCGCCCTATGTGCCGCGTCCCGACTTTCGTCCGCTGACCAAGTTCGAGGCGCGGGGCGAACGGCTCGGTCACGGTGTCTGGGACCTGATCTTCCGCCGCGTCGACTGACGCCGGCATCGGCGGCGCGGCCCTGGCCGCGTCGCCCG
>NZ_JAMXRY010000096.1:0-5831 GCF_024124525.1 Halomonas sp. OfavH-34-E
GGTGTGCCACGCCATGGTCCACGGTGGCCCCTATCCGGCCACCTCTGACTCGCGCACCACCTCGGTCGGCAGCGCCGCCATCCACCGCTTCCTGCGCCCGGTGTGCTATCAGAACCTGCCGGACGCCTTGCTGCCGCAGGCGCTCAAGGATGGCAACCCGCTGAACGTCAGCCGCCTGGTGGACGGCAAACGGGACAGGTGAAGGGACTGATGGACAGCGCCAGACGCGCTCGGTGGTGACACCGCTGACGTGAAAACAGCAAGGCCCGGTGAGTCGATCACCGGGCCTTGCTGGTATTGCATTGACGCTCGCACTTTTCAGGTTGCGCAGGAGCGTTCATTTGACTCGAGGTGGTACTAAGCTTTGGTACTGTCGGTGCGTGAAACGAAAACACGCAAGTTTTGAGAAGTGCGCGTGTTTCATCGTCCACACCCGACACCGGATACGGATAAGGGGGCCGTCGCAAGCCTTCGTAAATGGCTGGAAGCAAACGGATTGATGCCATGAACAATGTCATGATGATCAATGGTTATCGCGCCATTATTCAGTATGACCCCGAATTCGAGATGTTTCGCGGAGAATTCACGGGACTCAATGGGGGCGCCGATTTCTATGCCGATAGTGTCTGTGCCTTGCGCAAGGAAGGGGAGATATCGCTGCGTGTCTTCTTGGATACTTGCCGCGAGATGGGGATCGATCCTGTCAGGGCGTACTCTGGAAAGTTCCAGGTCCGCGCTCCCGAATCGATGCACAAGCAGGCGGTTGATGCAGCCAAGGCCCGCGGCATCAGCCTGAATCAGTTGTTGACGACTGCGCTAGAGAACGAGCTATCGACGTGACGTCGATGAATTGAGGTCAAAACGTACCGAGATTGCTGGACTCATGGGGTGTGCTGGACCCTTTTCTTACACCAGGTCGGCAGCCGTCAACACCATGATCCCCACACTGATGGAGACCAGGCTAAGCAAGGTGCTGAGCATGATGATGCTGGCGGCGAGGCGTTGATTGGCGCCGGCCCCCCTGGCCATGACGTAGGCTACGGCGGCGGTGGGGCTACCGAGAAACAGGAACAGCATGCCGAGTTCGGCGCCCCGAAAGCCCACCGCCAGTGCCAGTGCAACACCGATGGCCGGCATGACGGCAACCTTCCACAGGCTGGCCGACAGCGCCAGGGTTCCGCTCTCACGGGCGGCCTGCAGGCTCAGGCTGCCACCGATGCAGATCAGCGCCAGCGGTAGCGACAGCGAGGCCAGGTAGTCGCCGGATGTCATCAGCCAGGGCGGCAAGTCGAGGTGAAGGTAGGTCAGCGGCAGGGCGGCGACGATACCGATGATCAATGGGTTGGTGGCGACGTCCTTGAGGATCGCCAGGGGACGTGAGCTGACCACCGGACTGTAGACCGACAGTACAATGGCCGACATTACCAGGTTGACGATGATGATGCCGCCGGCCATGACACTGCCGAGCGACAGACCAAAGTCGCAGTACATGTTGGCCGACAGGGCCAGTCCGACGATACCGCAGTTGCCGCGAAAGGCACCTTGCACAAAGACGCCGCGATCCACTCGCGGGCAGCGCCACAGGGCCCAGCCCCAGATGACAAGAAAGATGGCCACCGAGACGACCAGATAGAAACCGACCAGTCCGAGCTTCAGGTCCTGGCCGGGATCGGCGCGCAGCAGGCTCAGGAACAACAGCGTTGGCATGGTCAGGCGAAACACCAGGCTCGAGGCGGTGTCGACGAAGGCTTGATCGATCCAGCCCAGACGCTTCAGAACGGCGCCGATGAAGACCATGGCGAAAACGGGCAGGCTGACGCCGAGGGTGCTGGCAAGGATGCTGATATCGATGGGGGAGACCCTCCTGCTCGGATAGCACGCTAAAGGACTTAATATACTATGTATGATTTATAGTTGGGAAGCCTTTGGGTGGACGGCGTCGGGTGAGGTTCCTGGTATGACCGGGAGCGCGGGACTTGGATGGTGGCTGGATTCAGGAATCTGAGGGCCAATCACGGTGCGGTTCGACCAGGGAGAGGGCCGGTCGAAGAAGAGGTGGTGAAGAGGACGTGAAGATGAGGTGAAGAGAACGACTGAAGAGGGCGCACGTCGGGGCTTCTGGTGCGCCCTTGTCAAGAGAGTTCAGCGCGCCAGCCAGAGTCCGATGACCACCGCCACGGCCACGGTGGTGAAGAACAGACGGTTGCGCAGGCGGGTATCGCGGGCGGGTTTACGGGACACGCGTTGCTCCTTGGTAGCGGGGAGTCAGGGGGAATGCCGGGGAATCTAGGCTTTGGTTCACTTGGCGGCCTAGGGTAATGCCGTTAGCCTGCCAAGGCTACAGCGGCGGGTCGCCGCCTCTCATCGGATGAGACAGAATCATGCCAGATACCCCAACCTTGCTGTTCGCCCATGCCAATGGCTTTCCCGGCGGCAGTTACAGAAGCCTGCTGGCACCACTCGCAGAGCGCTTCGACGTCCAGCCGCTCGATCGCCTGGGCCACCATCCCGATTTTCCCGTGGGCCACAACTGGTTGGCATTGCGTGATGAATACCTCGAGAGCACCCGCCACCTGGCCGGACCCTTTATCGGTGTCGGCCACTCCATGGGCGGGGTGATCACCGCCATGGCGGCGCGCCAGGAGCCGGAGCGGTTCCAGGCCGTGGTGATGCTCGACCCGCCGCTGATGCTGGGCATCGACGCCTTGGCCATGCGCGTCAGCAAGTGGCTCGGCATGGTGGATCGAGTGACGCCGGCAGGCAAGAGCAAGGGGCGCCGTACCCGTTGGGAAAGCCGTGATGCGATGCGCGCTCAACTCCGGCGCAAGGGTCTGTTTCGCAGCTTCACCGAGGAGGCGCTGGACGACTACATCGATGCCGGCACCACGACCCTGGAGGACGGCGCGGTGGTGTTGAGCTATGACCCGGATATCGAGGTCGAGATCTTCCGTCATCTGCCCCACCATCTGGATCGTCTGCCCACGGAGGTACGAGTACCTCTGGGTGTGCTGGCAGGGGAGACGTCTGACTTGCTGACCGAGGCACGTTGCCGACGTCTCAGCCGGCGCGGTATCGCCCTGGACAGGGTGCCCGGCAGTCATATGTTTCCGATGGAGCAGCCCGAGGCAACGCGACGCGCCTTGCTTGCCATGATCGACCGTCTGCTGGGCGAAGGGGCAACGCAATGAAGCCAGCGGGAGAAGCGCTTCGCCTGGCACAGGGGCGCCTGGCCGCACTGGCCTGGGGACGCACGGAGGCGCCGGTGTGGCTGGCGCTGCACGGCTGGCTCGACAACGCCGCAAGCTTTGCGCGTTTAGCGCCGGTGCTGGCCGAACGGCTCGATATACGCCTGGTGGCCATCGACATGGCCGGCCATGGACACTCCGAGCGGCTGCCCGGTGACTACGACTACGCCATCTGGGACTACTGCCACGACCTGCTCGATGCACTGGATGATCTCGGACTGGATAGTGCCCCGGTGCTGGCTCACTCCCTCGGCGCCGGGGTGGCCTGCCTGGTCGCCGCGGCCTGGCCCGAACGCATCGAGCGCCTGGTGCTGATCGACGGTCTGGGGGCCTTGACCACCCCACCTGAAGATACCGCTGGCCAGTTGGGGCGTTCGTTGCGGGCCCAGCGTCGCCGTCGCTCGCGGATTCCTCATTATGCCGATCTGGATACCGCGGTGGCGGCGCGGGTCGCCGGTGGCGCCACCCCGGTGGATGCCGAGACGGTGCGCGACATCGTGGCCAGGAACCTGACCCCCTGCGACGAGGGCGGCCTGCGGCTGCGCACCGACCCGCGCCTGCTGCGCCCCTCCCCCGTGCGGCTGACCGATGACCAGGTCGCGAATCTGCTCGAGGCTATTGCCTGCGAGGTACTGCTGGTCGAAGGGCGTGACGGTATTCTCGGGGAACGGCCACGAGGGGTGGCTTCGCGAGCACGCGTTCGCCGCCTGACCCGTCGCGTGCTGGAGGGCGGACACCATCTTCATGCCTCGCCGCAGCACGCCCCCGCGGTGGCCGACGCCATCGTCGAGGCGTTGTCCGCAACACCTTGATCGACAAGACGATCTTGGCAGCCAGTCGGTGGATGAGTCTTGGCCGCTGCGCCGTGACAGGCCGCGTAAGCTTTTCCACGGTGGGTTAGTCTAAGCTTATAGACAGGCCTGCGAGTGCGAGGCATGCGCTGTTCAAGCGCTGCCCGCGCGGCCAATCCGCAGCAGGAGGGCATTGCCATGACCGTCTATCGCCACGATTGTCCCCCGGGATCGAGCGGCAAGCGCATTGCGCTGACATTGGGTAGTGGTGGTGCCCGAGGCTATGCCCACATCGGTGTGCTGCAGGAACTGGTCGCCCGCGACTATGAAGTGGTGGCGATCTCGGGGTGCTCCATGGGCGCCCTGGTCGGGGGCATCTTTGCTGCGGGGAAGCTCGAGCCCTACCGTCAGTGGGTCGAGGAGCTGGGCTCCTTCGGCGTACTTCGCCTGCTCGACATGTCGTTCACCTCCATGGGTGCCATGCAGGGCAGGAAGGTGATGAGCAAGATCGAGTCGTTTATCGGTGACGTCGCCATCGAGGACCTGCCCATTCCCTTCACCGCGGTGGCGACCGACCTGATGCGCCAGCGAGAAGTGTGGTTTCAGCGGGGGTCCCTGCTCAAGGCTATCCGTGCCTCCATCGCCATACCCGGGGTCTTCACGCCGGTCGAGGATGGGCCTCGGCTACTGGTCGATGGCGGTCTGCTCAATCCGCTGCCGATCATCTCCAACGTGTCGGTCCACGCGGACCTGGTGATGGCGGTCAACGTCACCGCCAACAGCCCCAACCTTGTCTCTCTCGAGGAGTTGCTGCCGGTGGAGTGCCCGAGCTGCGATGAGGCCCGGGGCGGTAAAGGTACCAACGGAGAGCGCCGCAGGGGCGATCGACGCGGTGCGCTGATGGCGCGGCGTTTTCAGGAAAGCGCCGAATCGGAGGCCGAAGCCGACCGTGCCGAGCGCGGTAATGCCGCGCTGGGGCGCAAGGACTGGGGGCGGCTGGCCACCATCCTGACCTCCTTCGACATCACCCAGGCGGCGTTGGCGCGCTACAAGGAGGCGGGCTATCCGCCGGACATCCTGGTGGAGATACCCAAGACCGTCTGCGGTTCCTTCGAATTCCACCGTGCCAGGGATCTGATCCGTCTGGGGCGTCACCTGACCTGCCAGGCGCTGGATCGCATCGAGACCTGCGGTATCGTCGAGCAGACCGAAAAGCCAGCAGGCTGACCCAGGGCATCGGCCGCGACTTCCAGGCCCATATCGACTGCGCCGCCTCAGCAGCATCTGGGTCGCACCGATGCACCTTCTGACAGGGGGGCAGGGTGTCTGTCTGACCGGGGCTCAGGGCGTTTGTCCGCGCCGTCTCAGCAGCACGTAAACCGCACCGGTGCCGCCTTCGGCGTCGGTGGCCGAACAGAAGGCCAGCACGCTCGGCCATTCTCTCAACCACGCATTGACGTGACTCTTGATCACCGGATAGTCGGCGGTGGCGCCCCAGGCCTTGCCGTGGACCACGATCACGCAGCGATGGCCACTGGCCACCGAGTCACGCAGAAAGCTCTCGAGTTCCGAGCGAGCCTCCTCGAGGCTGTAGCCGTGCAAGTCCAGACCGCCTTCCCAGCCGATCATCCCGCGCTTCAACTGGCTACGGGTGCGATAGGGCAGGTCGGGAAGGGCAAAGTCCAGATACTCCGATGGGCGTACCGGCTCGACTCGGCCATCCGAGGTGCGCCCGGTGGCCACGTCATCACCCGCGCTGACGGCGGCAGCGCGGCGCGCGGCGGCGGCCTGATCT
>NZ_JAMXRY010000097.1:0-5255 GCF_024124525.1 Halomonas sp. OfavH-34-E
TTCGCGATCGCTCGAGCGCTTGGAAGGCCTACCAGTCCAAAGGCAAGTCGTGCCCCTGGGTTACCGACTGGGGGGAGATGGCAAAGAAGACGTGCGTGAAGCGGGCCTACAAATACTGGCCCAAGACGGAGCAGCTCGAGCAAGCGATCCACCACCTCAATACCGAGGGTAACGAAGGCCTAGCGCCGGATGGCCCACAGCGTGATGAGGGGCTTGGTCAGCGATGGGTTGATCAGGCAACCAAGGCTGAGACCACTGAGCGGTTAGCAGAGGTCTGGCAAGCCGGTCTGGCGGACATCAAGAAGGCCCGAGACATGGCGGCCTATAGCGAGTTCAAGGCGGCGGTCGAGAAGCGCGGGGAAGCTCTCAAGCAGGCCGAGGCCAATACCATCGAGGGGGAAGCCCAATGCGAATCATAGAGTGCGATCAAGGTAGCGCAGATTGGCACCTGGCACGAGCTGGCTGCATTACCGCCAGCATGTTTGAGGCTGCCCGCGCCAGGCTCAAGAGCGGCCCAAAGAAGGGACAGCCTACTGAGAAAGCGCGGGACTATGCATTCCGCCTCGCAATCGAGCGCATAAGCGGGCAGCCCCTCGACGAAGGGTTCGAGACCTGGGCGATGAAGCGCGGCCACGAACTCGAGCCCATGGCACGGATGGAGCACGAGATGGCCACCGGGCTGATCGTCCAGCATGCAGGGTTCGTCACGACTGATTGTGGGTTCTTCGGCGCCTCGGCTGACGGCCTGATCGATCCCGACGGCGGCAGCGAATACAAGTGCTTTGTGGCGCCGGACAAGCTGCGCGCATTCCACATCGACAACGACATCAGCACGGTCGTGGATCAAGTACAAGGTGGCATGTGGATCACTGGAAGAAAGTGGTGGCACATCGGCCTTTATTGCCCAGCACTGGAGCCGATCGGCAAGCAGCTCTGGTTCAAGGAGTTCGAGCGCGACGACGAATATATCGGCCAGCTCGAGGAGGACCTGATGGCCTTCAAGTCGATGGTGGATGAATACGAACAACTGCTGCGAAGCAAGGCAGCGTAGGAGGAGAGCATGACCGCAGTAGCTGAGAAAGAATCAACAGAGCTGGTCACCGTGCCGTCCAAAGAGACGGCGCTTGAGGTGTTCAAGACTGATAAGGGCTTGGACCCATACCTGGCAACGACCCGCGAGGAGTTGGACGCTTTTCTCGCCGAACCGCCCACCCTGGATACCGCAAAGGGACGACAAGCCTACGCCTCCATGGCGCACAAGATAGCCCGCAGCAAGACTGCAATCGACAATATTGGCAAGGAGCTGGTGGCCGACCTCAAGCAATTGCCAAAGACCATCGACGCAGAACGGAAGCGGTGGCGTGACCAGCTGGACGCATGGCGCGACGAAGCGCGTGGGCCGCTGAATGAGTGGGAGGCCGCTGAGGAGGCGCGCAAGGCTCAGCATCAGGCAGGCATCGAACGACTCGACCTGCTGGCCTCTGACATCCCCAATCTGGATAGCAAGGAGCTGGCCAACTGCATCGCCGAAGCCGAGGCCATGGCCATTGGCGAGCACTGGGAGGAGTACGAGGCAGAAGCGGCCCGCACCAAGGACCGGGTGCTGTCTTTGCTGCGGGAGGGCCTTGCCAAGCGCCAGGCCTACGAGGCTGAACAGGCCGAGCTAGCCCGGCTGCGCGCCGAAGCTGAGGCGCGCGAGCAGAAGGAACGTGAGGAACGCATTGCGCGTGAGGCCGAGGAGCGGGCCCGCCGTGAAGCCGAGGCGGCCGCCCAAGCAGAGCGTGACGCTGCCGCTCGCCGGGAAGCTGAAGCCAAGGCAGCGGCGGAGCGGCGTGAGCGTGAGCACAAGGAAGCAATTGAACGTCAGCGCCGGGAAGCAGAAGCAGAGCGTCAGCGCATCGAAGACGAGCACCGCCGCCGCGAGGAGGAGCGCCTGGCCGAGGAGCGTCGCCAGCAAGATGAGTTGGCCCGACGCCAGGCCGACAAGGAGCATCGCGCCCGCATCAACCGCGCCGCCCTTGAGGCCATGATTGACGGTGGGATGCCGGAGGACTGCGCCAAGACGGCTATCACGCTCATTGCGAAAGGGCAGATACCCAGTATCACCATCAACTACTGACAGGCCCCACACCGGGGCCTTTTTTGTGGGAGGCGGTATGCCACGCAAATACCACCGCTGGCCTCGCGAGGATCTCGACATGCTCGAGCGCCTGGTGCTGGCCGGCTGGCATGACGAAGACATCGCTGACGAGATGCAGCGGGAACTGTTGTCTGTGCGCGGCGCCATTCAGCGCATTGGCCTATCCAAAGCCCGGCCTGCCAGCTTCTGGAACCGGCGAGACGACTGGCCAGAGATCGACACCATCATCGTCGATTGTCTCGAGGCCAGCTTGATGACGGTGCCTCAAGTCGCTGAGCACTTGGCCCGCATCGGGAAAAGGGTCTCGGTTCAAAGCGTGTACCGGCGAATCGCCAGCATGCCAACAGAGGTACAGAACCGAGCCAAGCGCAATGGCAGCCGGCGTCGCGCTGCTGTCTGCTCACGGATCAAAGGTCGCCGCAGGGCGGCATGAATAAACGCGCCGTGCCCGGTGGCGCCAATGACCGGGACGAGGCCAGGCCACCGTGTCTCAAAACGGAGTCAGCCCGCTGGCCGCCGTCTCCTCAACTCCACCCGTGCTGAGCGCGGGCGAGTTCACTGCACAGCAGTAGGCGGCAGGGCGGGCCGGGTGCCGCACGTGAAGCGGCAATTTCTTTCCAGCCTCGGCACGCGCCGGGGCTTTTTCATGCCACGGAGAGACGCATGACCAGTCTGAACCTGTTCGGCCACGAACTGGTGGTCGACAACTTCGCCGGCGGCGGCGGAGCCAGTGAGGGGATCGAGCAGGCCCTGGGCCGGCCAGTAGACCTCGCCATCAATCACGACGCCACGGCCATCGCCGTGCACACCGCGAATCACCCAGGTTCTGAGCACAGTGTTGCTGACGTATGGGACATCGATCCCGAGACGGCCGCCGCTGGTCGTCCAGTGGGGCTCGCCTGGTTCTCGCCGGACTGCCGTCACCACAGCAAGGCCAAGGGCGGGCGCCCCGTCAGCAAAAGCGTGCGCGGCCTGGCATGGGTTGCCGCGCGCTGGGCAGCCAAGGTGAAGCCTCGGGTCATCGCCTTGGAGAACGTCGAAGAATTTCTGGACTGGGGCCCGCTGATCAAGAACGCCAAGGGACAATTGGTGCCGGATCCAGCTCGAAAGGGGCAGACCTTCAATGGCTTTGTGCGTGCCTTGCGCCGGCATGGGTACCAGGTGGATTGGGGGATCCTGAAAGCCTGCGACTTCGGAGCCCCAACCATTCGCCGTCGGCTGTTCCTGGTGGCCCGCCGTGATGGGCTGCCCATCACGTGGCCGAAGCCAACTCATGGCGACCCGGGCTCGCCTGCCGTTCGGAGGGGGAAGCTGCAGCCCTGGCGTACCGCCGCGGAGTGTATCGATTGGTCGATCCCGTGTCCCAGCATCTTCGAGCGGCAGCGCCCCCTGGCCGACGCCACACTGCGCCGCATTGCCAAGGGCGTGATGCGCTACGTGGTCAAGAGCGGCGAGCCGTTTATTGTGAAGGCAAACCACACAGCCAGCTGGTACAACGCCTTCCGCGGGCAATCACTGCATGACCCTCTGCAGACCGTGACAGTGTCTCCAGGCTTCGCGGTCGTCTCACCAACGCTGATCCAGACCGGCTACGGAGAGCGTGTCGGCCAGGCGCCGCGCGTCCTCGATACGCACCGGCCACTCGGCACCGTGGTAGCCGGCGGACAGAAACACGCCCTGGTCTCTGCATTTCTTTGTAAACACTACACAGGCGTTGTCGGTGACGACCTGCGCAAGCCGCTGCCGACGATCACGGCCACTGATCACAACGCGCCGGTGGCCGTCAGCTTGGTGAACCTCAAAGGCAGTGAGCGAGGCGGTCGGGATCCGCGGCAGCCGATGCCCACCATCTGTGCCGGCGGCACCCATGCGGCGGCCGTGGCTGCCTTCCTGGTGAAATATTACGGGCAGGGCGTTGGCCAGGTTATGAATGATCCGATGCACACCATGCCGACGAAGGATCGTTTCGGGCTGGTCACCGTGACCATCGCCGGCGAGCAGTACGCCATCGTCGACATCGGCATGAGGATGCTGCAGCCCCATGAGCTGGCTGCAGCGCAGGGCTTTCCAGATCACTACGAGTTCGCCCAGGTAAACGGCAAGCCGGTGCCGAAGTATCAGCAGGTTCGGCTGATCGGCAACAGCGTGTGCCCGCCGCTGGCCAAGGCCATCGTTGAGGCGAACTTCACCCACGAGCGTCGGTTCATGCCGGCAACTGAGCAAGGGGAGGCCGCATGACACCAACCCAGTGGATCAACGACATCGAGGTATGGGGCGAGGTCGGCGCCAGAGCTGTCGAGCAGGCGCAGGCCGATCAGATGTGGAGGGAGTGGGTATGCGAGTGAAGACGAGCGAACTGGAAGGGGCGGCGCTGGATTGGGCTGTGGCGAAGACGGTGAAGGCGGAATGCTACTTCACGGCAGATATCGAGTGGTGGAAGTCGCCACACAGGTTTGCCGCTTCATCGTCATGGATGTTTGGCGGGCCGCTGATTGAGCGATACAAGGTCGGCTTGTTGTTCGCCATGAACGGCAAGGCATGCTCCGTCATGGCTGGTAAAGGGTTGCCTGTCTACGAAGCCACGCCACTCATCGCCGCCATGCGCTCCATCGTGGCTGCCGAGCTGGGCGATGAAGTAGACGTGCCGGAGGAACTATGCAGCGAGTAGACAGACTACGCGGCCTGGTGTCCGTGCAGCAGGAGATCAGGGTGAGGGAAGGGCTGCCGGTGCGTTTCAGCGCCCGGCATGTGGCGGCGGGCCTCGGCGCCGTGATGGGCCGGTACCGGTTGGTGAAAGCGCCGGAGGCAGCGCAAGAGGCGATCCGGCAGTGGCACGAGCACGGGCGGATTCAGCGCGACGGCACGCTCGACGGAATACCAGCATGGAGGAAGGCGGGATGATCGCGGCCATCATTCTCGGCCTGCTGATCATGGCGGGCGGGGCGCTGGTCCTTAGAGAAGCGAGGCGGGCGTACAGAGAGCAGAGGAGAAGGGTATGAGCAGTTCGATTGAAGCGCTACAGCAGCGGCTGGAGCAGGTGGAAGCCGAGAGGGATGCTTTCGAAGACATGGCGAAGTGGATGTCTGCCGACTTGTCCTCCATCGGAGATGAGCGT
>NZ_JAMXRY010000098.1:0-5091 GCF_024124525.1 Halomonas sp. OfavH-34-E
AGCCGTCGCCGCCGGGGCGGGGGCCGGATCAGCCGCTTCCGCCGCCGCAGGTGCCGCAGGCTCGGCGCCGCCGTCCAAGGCCTGGCCAATCTCCTCCAGTGCCAGGGTCTTCAGGGTCTGACAGATGCGCTCGTAGGCCTCCTGGTCCGGCGCCTGTTCGTTGCGGTAGGCGTCGAGCTGGTCGTTGAGCATGTCCTTGGTTTCCAGAAAGGTGTCGACGATGTCGGGGCGAAGGCGCAGCTCGCCGCGCCGGGTATGGTCGAGCAGGTTCTCGAACAGGTGGGTGGTGCGCTGCAGGATCTCGAAGCCGAACGTACCGGCGCCGCCCTTGATCGAGTGGGCGGCGCGGAAGATGGCGTTGAGCTGCTCGGTGTCCGGCGCTGCTGGATCCAGCTCCAGCAGATGGCGTTCCATGTCCGCCAGCAGTTCTTCGGCTTCCTCGAAGAAGGTGTCGTAGAAGTCGGTGATATCCATGCCTGTGTCACCCTTGTTCTGGTTCAGTGCGGCTCGTCTGGCGGCGACGCTGGGGAATTGGCCAGGGCGGTGTGAAAGCGTGCCTCGATGTCCTCGAGGGGACCGGCGAGCTGGGCCTCACCGCCGCCCCTGGCGGGCCTGGGGGCTCGCGGATCGAGGGTGCCGGGGTGGCGAATCAGCTCGGCGACGCTGGGAAACAGCACCACCAGTTCGATACGTCGATTGATCGGGTCATCGGCGTCGGTGCCAGGCATCACCACCTGGTCGGCCAGGCCTGCCACCCGCAGCAGCTTGTCGCCCTCGAGGCCGCCATCGAGCAGCTCCCGGCGCGAGGCGTTGGCGCGGTCCGAGGAAAGCTCCCAGTTGCTGTAGCCGCCCCGGCCGTTCAGGTAGGCCAGGCTGTCGGTATGGCCACTGATGCTCAGGTCGTTGGGCAGGTCGTTGAGCAGCGGCGCCATGGTGCGCAGTAGATTGCGGAGGTAGGGCGCCACGCGGTCGCTGCCGAGGGCAAACATCGGCCGCTGCTCGTCGTCCAGCAACTGGATGCGCAGCCCCTCCTGGGTCATGTCGAAGCGCAGCTGGTCACGCAGTCCACGCAGGCTGGGGTCCTGCTGGATGGCCAGCTCGATGCGCTGCTGCAGGTCACGGAAGGCGCGTCGTTGCTGCTCGCTGGGGCGGGTCTGGCGCTTGAGGTCGATGCGCATGCGCTCGCCCTGCTGGCTGGTCACGTCGGGCCCACCACCGGGGATGACCTGGGGGCTCATGGCCACGCTGTCGCCATTGGTCATGGCGGCCAGCAGCGGCATGCTGAAGTAGTCGGCCACGCCCTCGCGGGTCTCGCGGCTGGCGGAAGACAGGATCCACATCACCAGAAACAGCGCCATCAGCGCCGTCATGAAGTCAGCCAGGGCGATCTTCCAGCTACCGCCATGGTGGCGATGCACCACCTTCTTGCGGCGGATGATGATCGGTCGGCGCTGGTTGGGGCTGCTCATGCGGCCCCCGCGCTGGCCTTGGCGTCACGCACATGGTCCTCGAGCTCCTTGAAGCTCGGGCGTTCGCTGGTGTGCAGCGCCTTGCGGCCGAACTCCACCGCCAGCTGCGGCGGATAGCCGTGCAGGCTGGCCAGCAGGGTGACCCTCAGGCACTGCAGCATCTTGATCGACTCGCCGGTCTGGCGTTCGATGCGGTAGGCCAGCGGGCTGATGAAGCCATAGCCGAGCAGGATGCCGAGGAAGGTGCCGACCAGGGCGTGGGCGATCATCACCCCCATCTCGGCGGGATCGGCGGCGGTGACGCTCAGCGCCTTCACCACCCCCATCACCGCGGCGACGATGCCGAAGGCGGGCATGGAATCGCCGACCTTGGCGATGGCGTCGGCAGGAATATGCGCCTCCTGCTCGAACATCTCGATCTCGTGTAGCATCAGCTCGTCGATTTCCATCGGGTCCATGCTGCCGGCCACCATCAGGCGCAGGTAGTCGGTCAGGAAGTTCATGATCATCGGGTCGGCGACGACCTTGGGGTACTCGCTGAACAGCGCACTTTCGGCGGGATTGTCGATGTCGCGCTCGATGCCCAGCATGCCGTCGCGGCGCACCTTGGCCAGCAGCCGGTAAAGCAACGCCATCAGCTCCATGTACATGGCCTTGTCGTAGCGCTTGGAGCGCCTCAGACGAGGAAAGATGCGGAAGGTCGCCTTGAGCGCCTTGCCGTGGTTGGAGGCGATGAAGGCGCCAACGCCGGCGCCACCGATCATCAGCAGTTCGGTCGGCTGGAACAGCGGGCCGAGGCTGCCGCCGGAGAGCACGAAGCCCCCGAATACCGACAGCAGCACGACCGCGAATCCAATAGGTATCAGCACGACGACTATCCTTTGCAGAGACGTGGAAGACGTTCTGCTTCAGTTATCGGCGTGCCGGCGACAGACTTGAGCCGTGAAATCACCGTTCAACGAAAAAATATGCAGGATCGGTGGGCCCAAGGAAGAAGGGGGAGAGAGTAAAGACAGAGTGAAGGTAGAGAGGTAGAGAGGGAGAGAGCGGAGAAAGAGAGGGTAAGAGAGTGAGAGGGCGAGGGGGGTGGGGCCTAGCGAGAAGGGAGTAGGGCGAGTGAAACAGGGCGGATAACCGCAGACTGGACTGCCGCAGGGCGCCCCGACAAGGAGCGGCCCTGCGGCCTGCGGTGGTAAAGAGGGGTCAAGCCAGATGCTTGACCGGCCCTGCAATCGCTGGCGTCTCTGCGGCCTTGGCGGCCTCGTCCTTCTGCGCCTGGCGACGGCGGGTCTTGCCGGCGCGGGACGGTGGCTGGCAGATGCCGCAGACGTAGTCGTGGCTCGGCGAGTGAGCGTGGGCCACGAAGTTGCCATGACAGCGGGTGCAGGGCGTCAACTGCAGCAGGTCGCTTTCAAAAAAGCGGATCAGCGTCCAGGCCCGGGTCAGCCCCAGCACCGGCTCGGCGGCGTCGATGTCGATCTGCTCGGTGTACAGCCGGTAGGCCTTGACGAAGGCCTCCATGCGCTCGCATCCCTGGTCCTGCAGGCGCTGATAGAAGGCATAGAACAGCGACGAGTGGATGTTCGGCAGCCAGGTGATGAACCAGTCGGTGGAAAACGGCAGCATGCCCTTGGGCGGTGACATGCCGCGGACCTCCTTGAACAGCCGGATCAGGCGGGCCCGACTGAGGTCGGTCTCGGTTTCCAGGACCTGCAGACGCGCACCGAGTTCGATCAGGTCGATGGCGAGCTGCACCTGATGCATCTCCTGGACCAGGCTCTTGGTGCTCATGTCAGCGCGCCTCCGGTAGAGGCCGCGCTGCAAGCCATCAACAGCGAGGAGTGGAGGTGAGCCAGGCCCTGTTCCCGCGGGTTGTCCACCACCTGACGCAGTTGCTCGGTGGAGCCGAGCCCCAGTTGGCAGAGCAGTTGGTTGGTGCGTGACAGCCGGGTCAGCTGGCGTGCATTGAAGCTTTCCAGCAGCTCGGCCTGTTCTTCGCTGATGTTCAGACGCAGACGGGCGGTGGTGCGGTCTTCGGCCAACAGACGTTGGGCCAGTAGAAGATAGGCAAGATTCAACTCCTGAATCTCGTCGATCAGTGACTGATTGCTCATGGGTTCCCTGCCTTGATCGTTTTTTTTGCTGATCATCGCCAGCTTTAGGTATTGCCGATATACCTGAATAGGTGCGGACGGACACTATCGGAACTTTTTGACGTTTAAGTGTCAGGTCCGTGTCCACCATTCGAGGTATTGTCGATTGCTATCAGTGTGGCGCAAGCCAGGAGGGAGGAAAAAGCTTCAACGGTGTCCGTATGATGTGTATCAATAAAAGTGAATATTCAAAGAAAACCGATATTTACGACGCCAAAAAAACCCAAGTTTAATTAGCCCTGTACATTTTATTACATTCTGTTTCGCGAGTCGCTCGCATTTAGCTCGCCTACCCACACCAGCAGTTCGGCGATCACCTGGTAGAGACGAGGCGGAATCTGCTCGTCCAGATCGAGCTGCATCAACAGGCCCACCAGCGCCGGTTCATCATGGACGTGGATTCCCTGGCGGCGGGCTTCGTCGATGATGCGCTCGGCGATATCACCGTAGCCCTTGGCGATCACCCTCGGTGCCTGATCATTTTCACCATAGCTCAGCGCCACCGCATGGCGGCGTGAGGGTGCGGGTTGGTCATCGCTCACTTGGGAAGCTCCTCGGCAGACCTGCTGTCACCTTCGGTGATGGTCAGCTCCACCCGGGCGAAGCCATGACCCTCAAGGCGCTGTATCAGTGTTTCGCGCCCCTGCTCGAGTCGATCCCTCAGGCCCTCGGCGGACGTCGCCAGGCGCAGGCTCAGGTGCTCTTCACCGAGCAGCGCGGACACTCTGAGCGAGCCATGTTCGGCCAGCTCGAGTTCCAGCTCGGTACGCCAGGCGTGTTCCTCGTCCTTGCTGTCGTCGCGGCCCTTGCCGCCGCCCTGATGATCCGGCTCCCGTTGCGGCGGATGAATGGCGAGCGCCATGAACAGTCCGCTCCAGACATCGCCTTCCCAGCGCAGCACCGGGGTGGCCAGCATCTCGAGCTGGTGGCGCACCAGCGGAGCGAGGCTCTCGTGGACGCCGCTTGGGGATGCGCCCTCGCGACGGGCGGCGGCGGCATCGTCCGACGTGCTCGAGACGCCCTGGGCGCCCTGGGCATTGGCGGCGATTGTCGTCGCCAGGCTGGGCAGATAGCCGGCCGGCTGGGAGCTGCGCCAGGGCGCCAGCGGGAAGGCGGGCGCCATGTTCTGTCGAGAGCTCGGTTGAGAGCCCAGTTGAGAGCTCAGTTGAGTGTTCGGTTGCCCGGCCATTGCGCCTGCTTGAGTAGAGAGCCGACCAGGGCCTGAAGCGGGGGAGTGCCCAGCGGTCTGAGCATTCGCCTCGCTGGCCATTGGCCGAAACACCAGGGCGCGCCACATCTGGGGCTCCCGTGCCAGCTGGGCGCGGTCCAGGTTGCCGTGAAACCAGCGATTGAGGTGGGACTCGTAGAACAGGCCGCTGTCGCGCACGCGCTCGCCCAGACGCTCGGCGAGCATCGTGACGGCGGGCCCTGACGGGCCAGTGGCCAGCCCGGCCGTTGCGCTGGTCGCC
>NZ_JAMXRY010000099.1:0-5028 GCF_024124525.1 Halomonas sp. OfavH-34-E
TCTGGCCAGCTCCCGCTCGCGGCGACGGCGCTGGACGATGCGATAGCGCGAGCGCACCTCGTCGCGCTCGAGGTAGCAGCCCTGCAGCCAGCGGTGGCCGGAGTCGCCTTCAAAGGCGTCACGAGCGTGCAACAGGCGGCGATTGTCGAAGATCACCAGGTCGCCGGGGGCGTAGGTGAAGCGCAGGGCGAAGCGGGGCTCGCGCAGGCGCTGCTGGAGCGCCATCAGTGCCCGGTAGGCCTCCTCGACCTGGTCGAAATCGGTCATCAGCGGGCCGCGCAGGAAGTCGGCGATGCGCACCTCGAGCAGTTGCTGCTGTTCATCGAGCACGATCATCGGCGAGTGCCAGACGTAGTCGGTGGTCTTCGCGGTATTGGCGTAGCGCCAGTGGACGCGAGTCAGGGTAGCGAAGGCCTCGGGGTCTTCCTCGCGCAGGGCCTCGGCCACCGCGAAACCATCGAGCATTACCGCCTGGCCGCCGGCCACGCTGTTCTCGAGACAGTGCAGGAACTGAAGACCGGGATGGTACTCGCGGGTCGGCAGGTCCACGTGGGGCGGCAGGGCAATCGAGGTGTAGGCGTTGGAGTCCGGGTCCGGCTTGGCGCGAACGTTGAACAGGGTGCCGAAGTTGGTGGCCCGCAACGGCCCGAAGCGCTCGGCGATGTTCTCCAGGGTGCCGGGCTCGGTGGGCAGGCCGCGCAGCCGCACGAGGCCGTGGCGCAGCAGCGCGTCGAGCGCCGGGGCCAGGATCGTCTCTTCTTCGGGGCTGTCGGCCTGGGTCGCGGTCCAGCCGCCGGCGTCCAGGGTGACCGGTTCCTTGTCCTGGCCGCCGAGCCAGGTCTCGACCGGTACCAGCGGCGCCAGCGGATCTTCGGTGTTGTCGTAGTCGTGGGCTCTCAGCCAGCCGGGGTGAAAGCGCAGGCTGCGCTGTTCCGGCGTCATCAGCAGTTCGACGGCGCCGCTGGCGTCCAGCGTCGCTTGGGCAATTTCCGGCCAGGCGTCCAGGCTCGACAGATCGAGGATGCGCTCCCTTGTCGCCGGGTTGATGGTGCTGTCGTCGGCGGCGTTTTCGCGCAGCCAGACGCTGTGATAGCGGCTGACACGGCCGTCCTGCCAGTTCACGGTCAGCACCCTTGGCGTCGAGGCTACGCTTGCGATGGGCACCTCGATCGGCCAGGCGTCATAGTCCGGGGTGCGCGGTAGATCGACCGACGCGGACTGCTGGTGTTCGCTGGTGTGCTGTGGCTGGTTCATCGGGACTCCGTCGAAGCTGGGACGGGCGCGTGGTGCGTCATGGATGGCAGCGCCCGTGCTGTGCGTCATGGATGGCAGCGCCGGCTGGCGCTCAAGTGGGGACCAGCTTGCCTGTCAGGCAGCACCGAAGTCGTGCATAAATCGACAGGTATCGTGCAGAATCCGACATTCAGGGCGCGCCAGGTACGCCAGGTATGCCAACTGGCCAGGGCGAACAGGGCGACAGATGGTGGCCCGTGTCAAAGGAGGCGTCGTCTTGGCTCCCGGGGGGGCTGGCGCCGTGGCGTGTAGTAGACAGAAGTTGGTGGGCCAGTGTTAAAGGAGGCGGCGTCTTAGCTCCCGGGGGCTGGCGCCGTGGTGCTGGCGAAAGGCGCGGGTGAAGCTCGAGGCGGACGCGAATCCGCTGGCCAGGGCGATGTCCATGACGCCGTGACGAGTGCTGGTCACCAGATGGTGGGCCAGCGCCAGGCGACGCTCCAGATACAGCCGGCTCGGGGTACGGGCCAGGTGATGCTGACAGTCGCGCTCTAGCTGACGCTCCGACAGGCCGATCTGGGCGGCCAGTTCGGCGATGGCCAAGGGGGACTCCAGGTGGCTGTCCATCAGGCCGATGACCCTGGTCAGGCGTTCGGGCAGCCGCTCGAATTCGCTGGCGTCGCGCTGGCGGCTGGCCGGCAGGCGACGATGGTCGTGCACCAGTTGCTGCTTGACACGACGGGTCAGGGCATCGCCGTGGCGGCGGCGGATGGTGTCCAGCGCAAGGTCAATGGAGGCGCTGGCGCCGGCGCCGTAGAAGCCGACCGGGCCGACCTCGTAGAGCGACTCCACCGCTTCGATGTCGGGATGGCGACGGCGAAACTCGGGCAGGCTTTCCCAGTGCAAGGTCACGGTGTCCTCGATCAGCCCGGCGTCGGCCAGGCAGAAGACACCGGTGTCCAGCGCCCCCAGACAGGCGCCCTGGTCCCGGCGCTGCGTCAGCCAGTCTTTGAGCGGCTGGTCCACCGCGGCCATCGGCTCGAAGCTTGCGCACACCGCCAGACTAGGGAGCCAGGGGGCATTGTCCAGGTCATGCTCGACGCTCAGGGGA
Source organism: Halomonas sp. OfavH-34-E (assembly GCF_024124525.1). Lineage (NCBI taxonomy): Bacteria > Pseudomonadati > Pseudomonadota > Gammaproteobacteria > Oceanospirillales > Halomonadaceae > Halomonas > Halomonas sp. OfavH-34-E. Next base: position 2,342 of record NZ_JAMXRY010000099.1, read on the forward strand.
ATGCCGTTGCTGGCGGTGACCGGCTCGCCGTCGCGGCTGATCAGGTGCCAGCGAAACAGCGGCTGTCCGGCCAGACGATTGGCGATTCGCAAGGGGTCGATGGCCGAGAACAGCGCCACCATGGAGAAACGCGGCAGCAGCAGAAAGCCGATGGGTTCCGGGACAGGGCCCTGGTAGGTCAGACGCATGGTGGCCTCATGGATGGCGGGGGCGGGACGGCGCTGGCCGCGCCAGGATCGGTGGTTCGGGTATCGGCGCACCAGCGGCAGCGGATTCACGATCTGCCCGTTCCACACCGCGCTGCAAGGGTGCCACCGTCGTGCGCTGCCCTCAACTCAGGGCGCAGGCGAGACACGGCCAGCCAGGAGGCGCGGCCCCACTCTACTCAGCCTTTCGACGTTATCGTCGATATCCTCATGCTATGCTGCGCCGCAGTCACGGGCGTCGGTAAGGAGGCGGACAGCGATGGTAGAGCTCAGTGGTCAACGCCTGGAGGCGAGCGCCGGTGAAATCGAGCAGGCCGAACAGCGGCTGGGTTTTCTGCTGCTGCCGCAGTTCTCGATGATGGCGTTTTTCTCGGCGGTGGAGCCGCTGCGCATCGCCAACCGCATCGCCGGTCGCGCTCTTTATGACTGGACGCTGATCGGGCTGGGCGGAGGGCCGGTGACCGCCAGCAACGGCATGACCCTGCTGGTGGACCACCCCATGGAAGACGTCCGCAATCTGCCGTGGCTGGCGGTATGCAGCGGCTTCGATCCGGAATTGTGGATCGGCCACGGGCTCAGCGCCTGGCTCAACCGGCTCGACCAGGGTGGCTGCTGCATCGGCGCGCTGGACACCGGCGCGGTGGTGCTGGCGGAGGCCGGCTTGCTCAGGGGGCATACGGTGACCCTGCACTGGGAGACGCTGCCCACCTTCAACGAACGCTATCCCTCGATTCGCACCTGCGACGAGCTGTTCCTGCTGGAGGAGCGGCGCTTCTTCTGTGCCGGCGGCGCGGCGGCCATGGACATGACCCTGGAGATGATCGCCCGTCGCCACGGTATGGCGCTGGCGGTGGACGTGTCCGAACAATTGATTCACGACCGCCTGCGCTCGCGCACCGACCAGCAGCGAATGAGCCTGGTCAGGCGTCTTGGCACCCACCAGCCGCGGCTGGTCGATGCGGTAGCGCTGATGGAGTCGCACCTGGAAACGCCCCTGCCGTTGGCCGAGATCGCACGCCGCAGCCGCGTGTCGAGTCGCCAGCTACAGCGCTTGTTTGCCGATGTGCTGGGCACCTCTCCCAGTGCCTACTACCTGTCGCTGCGCCTCAAACGTGCCGCCCAATTGCTCAAGGATACCGACCTCGATGTGCTGGCGATCGGGCTCAGCTGTGGATTCGGCTCGGCGTCGAGTTTCAGTCGCGCCTTCCGCAGGGCGTTCGGAACCGCGCCGCAGGCCTTTCGACACCACGGCTGACCGGCACTCAAGTCAGATCTCGGCCCACATCCGCAGCAGATTGGCCAGGCTCTTGGAGATGCTGTCGAACTCGGCGGTCTTGCCGTCGCGCTCGAAGATCTGGCGGCGAGTGGTGTCGAGGTCGAACAGCACTTCACGTTGTTCAGGATGGCGTACCTGGCTCTGCAGCCAGCCCACCGCGGCCAGTCGTTGCCCCTGGGTGACCGGGTCGACGCGATGCAGCGTCGAGGACGGGTACAGGATCATCGAACCCGCCGGCAGCTTGAAGCGCTGTTCGCCCTGGGTGGTCTCGGTGACCAGCTCTCCGCCCTCGTAGCTGTCCGGATCCCCAAGGAAGATGGTGAAGGACAGGTCGGTGCGCATCGGCCCCTGGGGGGTGGGCATCACCGCGTCGTCGACGTGATTGCCGTAGGTCATGCCTTGCTGGTAGCGACTGAACATGACCGGCTTCATTCGGCGCGGGCGCGCGGCGATCTGGAAGAGGGTGTGTGCGGACAGGGTCTGCATGACCTCGTCACGCAGGGCGGCGATGGCGGGCTCCTGGCTGCTCGCCTGCTGGTTGCGCTTGACCGTGCGCGCATGCCAGCCGGCGGTCTCCCGTCCGTCACGAAAGTCGCTGGCGTCCAGTGTCTGGCGAATACGCTGGAGCTGGTCGTCGGTCAGCACCTTGTCGATACACAGAATCATCGGAGGCTCCCGCAAATGGCCGTCAGTATACCCGACTGTTAATCGTTTGCATTACACTTCGTGACACGCCAGTCTAGTGGGCAGGCACCTGATGGTTTGACTGGCGCAGACATTGCCAGATCGGACATGGGTTTGCGGCAAGTGGACCCTGGTTCCATCGAGCGCGAGCCCTGAACAAGAAATTGGCCCCAAGTAGACGTAGAAGGAAGGAGCACCCCATGACGCAAGAGACCCGTACCAAGCTGTGGATTGGCGTTGGCGCCAGCATCCTGCTCGGATCCAGCGCCGCCTGGGCCGACCATCACGGCGATGGCGACGATATGCACAAGGACGACGCTGCCTACGAACAGAGCCACGGCGGTGAAGGTGGCGAAGGTGGTGAAGCCGGCCACGGCGGTGAAGGCGGCGAGCACGGCCACGGTGGTGAAGGTGGCGAAGGTGGTGAAGCCGGCCACGGTGGTGAAGGTGGCGAAGGTGGTGAAGCCGGCCACGGTGGTGAAGGTGGCGAAGGTGGTGAAGCCGGCCACGGTGGTGAAGGT
>NZ_JAMXRY010000009.1:0-122898 GCF_024124525.1 Halomonas sp. OfavH-34-E
GACGCCGGCAGCCTGTCGGCACGCGCCCTGCTTGGCACCGCCCTGGTGCGAGGCGACCAGAGCCTGGCTCAGGACCCGAGCCGGGGCGAACAGCTGCTGACCAGCGCCGCCGACCAGGGACACGCCGGCGCCCAGGCCAGCCTCGGCCGCGAGTACCTGCGCGGTGAAAACCTCGAGCGGGATACCCGCCAGGGCGCCGACTACCTGCTCAAGGCCGCGCGTCAGGGCCACGAGACCGCGCGGCTGGCGCTGGCCAAGGCCTACCTGGCCGCCAATGGCCTGGAGAACGCCAACCGTGAGCAGGCGCTGGTATGGCTCGACGGGGTCATGGACGGCAACTCCCAGATGGCGTCCCAGACCCTGCACGACCTGCTCTCCGACGAGGCTACCCTGGCCGCCATGCCGGAGACCATGAACGCCGGCGGCTGACCCCTGCCCCTGGCGTCACGCCCCAGGCGCCATGTGCCCACTAACTGGCACATGGCGCCCTGGGTTACCTCACGGCTTCTCATGCCCGCAGCTTCACCGTCGCCTGAGTCCCCCTGAGTATTCTCCCGCTCGCCTTTCCAGGCGCTCACCATCTTGCCCGGACTGCGCCCTTGCCTGCGTGCTGCCCGCCTTCACCTGGCTTTTTCGGGGCGGCCCTTTTGGATACCTCGACAAACACAGCTAAAGTGCTGAGACGACAGCCACGGCGCCCGTGCGCCCTGACAGGAGACCACCATGAGCTATCGTCCCGCCGAAGACCGTTACGAACGCATGCGCTATCACCGCTGCGGTCGCAGTGGCCTCAAGCTGCCCGCCCTGTCCCTCGGGCTGTGGCACAACTTCGGCCACAACGCCCATGAAGACAACGCTCGCGAGATCTGCCGTACCGCCTTCGATCACGGCATTACCCACTTCGACCTGGCCAATAACTATGGCCCGCCGCCTGGCAGCGCCGAGTCCATGTTCGGGCGCATCCTCAAGACCGACTTCGCCGGCCACCGCGATGAAATGATCATCTCCACCAAGGCGGGCTATAACATGTGGCCTGGCCCCTACGGCGAGTGGGGCAGCCGCAAGTATCTGCTGTCGAGCCTCGACCAGAGTCTCAAGCGCCTGGATCTGGACTACGTCGACATCTTCTACTCCCACCGCTTCGATCCCGAGACACCGCTGGAAGAAACCATGGGCGCGCTGGACCAGGCAGTACGCTCGGGCAAGGCGCTCTACGCCGGTATCTCGTCGTACAGCCCTGAGCGCACCCGCGAGGCCGCTCGCCTTCTGCGCGAACTGGGAACCCCCTGCCTGATCCACCAGCCCAGCTACTCGATGATCAACCGCTGGATCGAGGACGACGGGCTGCTCGATGTGCTGGACGATGAAGGCATCGGCTCGATCGTCTTCTCGCCACTGGCCCAGGGCCTTTTGACCGCCAAGTACCTGGGTGGGGTGCCTGACGACAGCCGTCTTGCTCGCGGTGGTGCGATCCGCGAACAGCACCTGTCCGACGACAACCTCGAGCGTGTCAGGGCGCTCAACGCCATCGCCGAGCGGCGTGGCCAGAGTCTGGCGCAGATGGCGATTGCCTGGGTGCTGCGCGGCGGCCGCGTGACCAGCGCCTTGATCGGCGCCAGCCGCCCCGATCAGGTCAGCGACTGCGTCGAGGCCCTGGACAACCTCGACTTCAGCGACGAGGAGCTGGCCGACATCGACCGCTACGCGGTGGATGGTGGGGTCAATCTATGGGCCCAGTCCTCCAAGGCCTAGGGCTTGTCTGAAAAGTGCCTGCGCTCGTCGACTTTTCGGACAGTGCCTCGGCAAGCCAGCTCGGCAAGCCAGAAAGCATCAAGCCTGCCGCGCACACCGAAACTGCGCCTGCGCTCGATCACAAGGTGACCAGTTGCACCCCGCTGCAACACACCAGTGACTTGTCGCCACGATCGGGCCAGGCCTCGCGCGTATAGGCGTAGATCTGGATGTCCAGGGTGCTCTTGCCAGCGTGCAGATGGCGCTTCAGGGCCTGGGTCACCGGTACCCGCTTGAACGCCGGTGTCATCGGATGGGAAGGCCGGGTATCGAAACGTCTGAGACCATCCGGGCCATGGCAGTGTCCTGGCGAACCCCAGCATTCGGCGTGGCCGAACAGCGCAAAGGTGCCGGCATAGCCCCGGCTTTGCGGGGTCACCCTGGCCGGCAGGCGCGCGCTGAAGAAGAGCCAGGCGGTGTAGCTGGGGCGCAGGTGGTGGATGCCATACAGCTCGACGAAGGCTTCCTCGAACTCATCGGCGCGAAGCGCGCCCAGGTCGAGCCGCGGCAGGCGATAGCGTTGCTCGATCATCAGGCCTCCTCCAGACCGCTGCCGGCCAGGGTCAGGTCCGCCACCGAACGGGCATACTCGTAGCCCAGCGACTGGACATTGAGCACTTCGCCGACGGTCAGGCCGAAGGGTTCCAGCACGATCTCCTCGAGTCCCGGGGGAAAGTTGGTGATGCCGTGGCGCTTCTGCCACAGCGACCAGAGCCGGTCGATCATGCAGTGGTGAGAATAAAAGATCGGATCATAGGCTGCGTAGGTGGTGCTGGCCATGGTCGCACCGACATAGACGTGGAGCTGATCATGCACCGTCTCGATCAGGTCATTGAACTGCTCGAAGGTGTCCACCCGCTCCACCAGGAAGGCCGCGATCTCGCCCAGCGTCGCCCGGCCATCACCGTTCACGTCGGCCACCGGAAAGGAAAACACCGGCAACAGGCCGTCGGGATCACGCTCGGTGACCAGGTCCACCGGTTCGGGCACCTGGGGGGGGAAAAGCTGGATGCGCGAGGAGTGGAGCGGATTCTCCTCGCCATCGATCAGCGCAACATCGAAGGCCTCGGGAATGCCCTCGCCTTCGGTCCAGTCCCACCAGGGGATCGAGACCTCTTCATCGATATCCTGCAGCGACTGCTCCAGACGATGGAGGTAGGCCCGGTGCCAGGGCAGAAACAGCCTGGCGCTAAGGCTGGTGCGAGGCGAGAACTGATGATGCCAGCACCAGCGCCCCGGGGCGCCATGGATGCCGGCGTAGTGGTAGAAGCCTCGATTATCCTGTCGAGCCTTGGACGCGCCCAGTGCAGCGATGTAGCGGCGCATGTGCACACGCTCGGCAGCTTCCACTGGCAGGCGATACATCATCTGACCCGACATGCTTCCCCCTTGCCGTCGCTGTCGACGGCAGTCCCGGGAGCCGAAGGACGATTATCCCCGGCTCGTTTCAGCCTAGTTCAGTCCACAGGGCTCGGCCACGCCACTGTTCGCCCTCATTACCGGCCAGCCAGCCGGCTCGGCTCGCCCCCGAGACATCGTCCTGATGGTCCCAGCCTGCACGGAGCGACCGCCCGTTATTGAGCAATTGCTCAAAATGCGTTTGAATGGCGGCCACCCACGACATCACCGAGTCGTCCCGCGCCCTTCCAAGGAGTCCCCATGGCAAGCGTCACCAATCGAACCCTGCTGGATCTGGGGCGGCTGACCGCCAACCTGGTCACCTACCCCGAAGGCCACAGCGTCTATCGCCACAATGACCCCATGGGTGGCGGCCGCTACTACAAGCTGAACCTCATCCTGAAGGCCCCTCAGGCTGGCGGGGTGTTCGAGACCGAAAAGGTGATCTTCAACCTGTTCGACCGGGTGATCCTGTTTCGTCCCGACCTCTACCAGCACAGCGTCTCGAAAATCGAAAAGGGCAAGCGGGTGCTGTTGAGTATTGCCCTGCACACCCCCTAAGCCTACGGCTTGCACCCCCACCGAAGGCCCTGACCTGAGGCGTTGGCGTTGGCGTTGGCGTTGGCGCGACACGCCTATCGAAAATGCACGAAAGGTGCGCCTTAGGCCGGTGCAAGCGTAGCCCTGGCCTCGGACCTGGGCCTACTCGATCATCCACCCCTGCTCGGCTGAACGCCCCCGCCACCTACCGGCCAAACTGTTGGCGATCCCCGGCGCCTCACCCCAGGGCCGGCCCCCGGCATCCTGCCCCAGGCTTCGTCAGCCATGCCAACAGGAGGCGTCAGCTGTGACCACCACCCTCGTTCAGGCGGAAATCGCCGCCAATCGCTTTGGCCTCGGCGCGGGGCCAGGTGAGCTTGCCGAGATCGCCAAGGACCCCCAGGGCTGGGTGCTGGCGCAGATCGACGAGGCCGAACGAGCGCCACTGATCGATCCTCTCGCCGCCCTGCCATCCACCATCACCTATCTGGAACACTTCGATCGCTTTCGCCGAGACCACGCGGCCGCCCGTCGACGCATGAGCGAGGCCGCCGCCAATGACAAGCCCACACAGAGCCTGCCGACCCTGCTCGAGCGTTTTGGCGCGATGAAACAGGCCGAGATCCAGGCCAGGGGGCGCCAGCAGTGTCTGAGTCCGTTTCCGGTACTCGAGCGCTGGGTGATGTTCTGGAGCAACCACTTCACCGTGTCCGCCGACCGCGGCGGCGTACAGTTGCTGCCCGGGGCCTTCGAGCGCGAGGCCATCCGGCCCTATGTGTCGGGTAGCTTTTCGGCCATGCTGCTGGGCGTCGAGCAGCATCCGGCCATGCTGCTCTATCTCGACAATGCAGCGTCGGTGGGCCCCGATTCGCCGCTGGCCAGAAGTGCCAGAGCTTCTGCCGGACGGCTCGGGCTCAACGAGAACCTGGCGCGGGAAATCCTGGAGCTGCATACCCTCGGCGTGGACGGCCCCTATCAACAGCAGGACGTGATCGAACTGGCCAGGGCCATCACCGGATGGCGGACACGGCTCGAACTGCCGCCATCGACCGAGGCGCCGGCCCTCGGCCCCTACGGCAGCCTGTTTCATGGCGCGGCCCATCAAGGCGGCGAGCGAGAACTGCTGGGGCGGCGCTTCGCTGCAGGCGGGGCCAGGCAGGGGCGTGACATGCTGCGTTTTGTGGCCGGCCAGGAGGCCACCGCAACCTTTGTCGCCACCAAGCTTGCCCGTCACTTTGTCGCCGACGACCCACCCAGTGAGCTGGTATCGGCCTTGGCCTCCACCTTCCAGCACGAGAACGGTCGCCTGTCGACGCTGTTTCGCACCCTGTTCAGCCACCCCCAGGCGTGGCAGCCGCAAGCGCTCAAGTCTCGCCGTCCACAGGAATATCTCGTCGCGCTCTATCGCGCCCTGGGCAAGGCACCCTCGCCCGATGGCAGTGACTGGGGCCAGCAGCTTCGCCTGCTGGGCCAGCCACCTTTTCTTGCCGGCGCCCCGGCCGGATGGAGCGATGATGCCAACGACTGGATCGGTGCCGACACCTTGAACAAGCGACTGCTGGTGGCCCAGCGCCACGCCGGTGACGCCAGCGGCGAGGCCATGGAGCTGGCCCAGCAGAGCCTGGGCCCTCGCCTGCGTGAAGCCACCGCCGTGGCGCTCAGTCAGGCGCCCCGCAACCAGGCGCTGGCCATGGTGCTGGCAAGCCCCGAGTTTCAGTGGCGCTGAGCGCCGTCGCGACACCACCCAATGGAATCCGCTATGTTCAACCGACGCGAGTTTCTCAAGGCGCTGGGCGCAGGCACCAGCCTGCTGCTGTGGCCCTCGCTGGCTGCGGCAGACTCCCCGCTCGGCAAGCGCCGCCTGGTCGTCGTACTGCTGCGCGGTGCCCTCGATGGCCTCGCCGCCGTCCCCTGCGACAGCGACCCCGCCTACCAGCGCTTGCGCGGTAGCCTGGCATCGCAGGAAGGAGTCGTTGCACCACGACTGGACGGGACCTTTTCGCTGCATCCGTCACTGGCCTTCTGCCACCGTCTCTACCAGGCCGGCGACTTCGCCGTGGTTCACGCCTGCGGACTGCCCTATCAGGGACGCTCGCACTTCGACGCCCAGGAGTGCCTGGAAAACGGCACCGCCACCCCCACAGGAAGCCGCACCGGCTGGCTGAACCGAGCGGTGGGCAGCCTCGGCGACACCCAGGGGCTGGGCCTCACCTCCTCGCGCCCGTTGTTGATCCGTGGGCCGGCCCCCTTCGCCACCTGGTCGCCGTCGGCGCACGGCACCACCCAGCCGTCACTGGCCCAGCGGGTCGCAGCGCTCTATCGACAGGATGCCCGACTGGGCCCGGTGTTCGAGCGCGCCCTGGCGATGCAACAGATGGCCCCCACTGGCGTCGACAGCGGTGGCCGGCTGGAGGACACCCTGGCGGCGGCAGCGCAGTTCCTGTCCGCCGCAGATGGCCCCCAGATCGCCATGGTGGAGGACGACGGCTGGGACACCCACGCTCGCCAGAATGCGGTGCTGTCACGCAAGCTTGAACAGCTGGATAGCGGGCTTGCAGCGCTGCACGGCAAGCTCGGCGAACGCTGGCAGCGCACCGCCGTGGTGGTCATCACCGAGTTTGGCCGCACGGTGGCCGTCAACGGCACCGGTGGCACCGATCATGGCACCGCCAGCTGCATCCTGCTGGCCGGTGGCGCCATTCGAGGGGGGCGCGTCCACGGCCAGTGGCCGGGGCTCGCCCGGTTGCGTGACGACCGTGATCTGATCGCCGCCCAGGACACCCGCGCCGTCCTCAAGGGTGTGCTGCGTGACCACCTTGGCCTCGACCTCGATCCCCTGGCCGAGCAGGTCTTTCCCGACAGTCGGCAGGTGGGCCCTCTAGCTGGCCTGATTGGCTGATCGGCTGGCCTGAGCGGCTGGCGGTAATGGCGTCGTGCACCGGGCCTTACCAGGCTGGAAAAGGGTCATCCGAGCCGACCCAGGCGTCCATGCCGAGGGCCAGCTCCGATTCGCTCAGCAGGCACTCATCCAGCGCCTGACGAATGCGATGCTCCGCCAGGTTCTGGCCGATGAACACCAGTTCCTGGCGCATATCACCGAAGGGCTCCTGCCATTTGGCCAGAATCGCCTCGCGATACTCCGGGTCCTCGGGCCACTGATCCTCGGGTACCGCCCGCCAGAAGCGACCCGCCAGGCCATGGTGAGCGATGCCTCCCGCCTGACTCCACTGACCGGCGAACTGAGGACGGCTGGCTAGCCAGAAGAACCCCTTGGAGCGCAGCAAGGTGCCACCGAACCAGTCGCCATGCAGCAGTTCATGAAACCTGCGCGGGTGGAAGGGGCGGCGCGCCTCATAGGCAAAACTCGAGATACCGTACTCCTCGGTTTCCGGCACATGCTCACCGCGCAGCTCCTTGAGCCAGCCCGGCGCCCGCTGGGCCCGCTCGAAGCTGAAGCGTCCGGTATCCAGCACCCGCGACAGCGCCACCTCGCCCTGGACCATGTGGACGATGTCGGCCTCGGGATTGAGGGCGCGCAGTACCGCCTCGACCTCCGCCAGTTGCTGCGCCGAGATCAGGTCGCACTTGCTGATCGCCAGCACATCGCAGAACTCGATCTGGTCCACCAGCAGGTCGGCGACATTGCGCTCATCGTCCTCGCCCAGCGACTCCCCCGCCTCCTTGAGGGAGCGGGCTTCAGAGTACTGGCTCAGAAAATTGGCGCCATCGACCACGGTGACCAGGGTATCGAGTCTGGCGATCTCGGACAGGCACTGACCGTCCTCATCGGCGAAGGTAAAGGTCTCCGCCACCGGCAGGGGTTCAGAGATGCCGGTGGATTCGATCACCAGGCTGTCGAAGCGCCCCTCCTCGGCCAGCCTGCGGACCTCGATCAACAGGTCCTCGCGCAGGGTGCAGCAGATACAGCCGTTGCTCATCTCCACCAGGCGCTCTTCGGCGCGGTTCAGCGTGACCCCGTCCTCCAGCTCGTCTGATGCCCCTGGCCCACCGCGCACCAGAGCGGCGTCGATATTGACCTCGCTCATGTCATTGACGATGACCGCGACCCGACGCCCCTGGCGATTGGCCAGAAGGTGATTCAGCAAGGTGGTCTTGCCGGCTCCCAGAAAGCCTGACAGTACCGTGACCGGCAACCTGGCATCATTCATGAACCTGTTCTCCCCATGTGCGCTCGCAAAGGAAAGCCCCTCTCTGCACGAGGCGCTTTCCTTGTTTTAAATGTTACGTTATAACATTGTAAACACATCCCATGGAGACGCCAAGATGTCGCTGTCGAGCTCACTGTCCACCTGCGTCGACGGAGACGCCTCGAGCGCGTCTTGCGAGGCGCAGCCAAGTGTCCACTGGGCCCAGGGTATCGATGCCTCGATCCTGCCGCGCATCTTCGAGCAAGGCATCACCATCGCGGTGATGCAGCGCGCGCTGTCCCCCAGCCTGGAACACAGCATCCAGGCACAGTGCGATACCAAGCGTCGCTGGAGCTTTCAGTGGCTGGGACTTCCCGACGTCGCCATGAAGCGCGAACTCCGGCGCAGCATGCCCGCCCCGGAGCAAGCCTGCCCCCTGGTAGACGACGTGGTGCTGTTGACCCAGGCCATGGCGATGCTGTTCGACACCGACACTCTGGGGGTACGGTTACGCCTGCTGGACAGCGCCATGTGTCCACGCTTTCACTGCGACAAGTTGCCGGTACGACTGGTCACCAGCTATCGGGGGCCGGGCAGCGAATGGCTGCCCGAGTCTGCGGTCAATCGCGCCGGGCTCGGCGCACCCTCGCCGGACAAGCCCGAGACGCTTCGTCAGGCCCATGCCATTCAGCGGCTGGGCACCGGCGACCTGGCACTGTTGAAGGGAGACGGCTGGAGCGGCAACGAGGGCCGCGGACTGGTACACCGCAGCCCGGCGCAGCAGGCAGGGGAGACGCGCCTTCTGTTGACCATCGATCCGAGCTGAGTCGAGCGGCCGCCGACGCTTTGCCAGGGGCGTGGCGGCCGCCTGCGCACGCAACGCGTGGTCAGTGGATCTTCAGGCGTGGCCCGACCGAGCGGCCGAGGACGTCGCTCAGCGCCTCGGCGGTACCCTTGAGTGGCCCCAGCAGGATGAACTGGTGCTGGCGCTGCAGTCCCTGGTAGGCCGCCCGCGCGAGTCGCCCGCGCAACTGGACGTCGTCGGCGAACCAGCCTTTCACTTCGCCGACGCTGCCGGCCTCACCCAGCGACAGCAGGGTACCCTTGTCCTCGTAGACGAAGGGCGCCGGCGTTTCCCCCGCGAGAAAACGCGGCAACTCCTTGGCCAGATGTTCTGCCTGCTCGCTGGCCGCCTGGGCGGTGGGCGGTGCGGGCTCGTCGTCGATAACCGAGCAGTCGCCCAGCGCAAAGACGTGATCACTGTCGACACTCTGCAGGGTCGGCTTCACCCGCCACTGGCGCTTCTTGTTGGTCGCCAGCGCGTCGATCGAATCGGCCACCGGCGGCCCCACGCGACCGGCCGCCCAGATGGTCAGGTCCGCCGGAAACTCGTCGCCGCCATCGGTGATCAGACGGTCGCGATCGACGCGACTGACCTGTTGTTCGGTATGGATGTCGATGCCGACATTCAAAAGGCGCTTGCGGATGGACTGGCGCACCTCATCCTCCATGCCCGGCATGAAGGTATCGGTCGCCTCCAGCAGGGTCACCTTGACCCTGGGCTGGCACTCTCGTGGGGCCACACTCGAGGCCCGCGCCTCGGTGGCCAGCAGTCCCGCCAGTTCCACCCCGGTAGCCCCTGAACCGACGATGGCGATATGGAAGGGATCACTGCGCTGCCCGGCGCGATGTGCCAGCAGACCCGTCGAGAAGCGCTCGAAGAGTCGCTCGGCGTCGGCCTCGCTGTCGAGCATCAGCGCATGCTCGAGCACGCCCTCCACGCCCATGTCCGGGGTCACCCCGCCAATCGCCAGCACCACCGCCTGGTAACCGATGCAGCGACCGGGCACCCTCACCCGACCGTCGTCTTCGCGCCACTCGGCCAGGGTCAGGGTACACGCCTCGGGATCGATGTCCGCGAGTTCACCGCGCTCGAAGCCGAACCCCCAGTGCTCGGCGAGCCCTGCGTAGTCCAGCTCATCGACCTCGCCACGCCGAAAACCGGCGGCAAGCTCATGCAACCGCGGTTTCCACACATGGGTGGTACTACGGTCGATCAGCAATACGTCCTTGTGGCCTGCCTTGGCCAGCCGGATGGCAAGCTCGAGGCCGCCGGCACCACCACCTACGATCACCACGCCTTCACTGCGAACGTTCATGGGACCTCCTGTCATCGCCCCTGCGGGGGATCCACAGGGACGTCCGGTGTCGATTCGTCCCCACCCTACCACTCCGAGCCCGGCTTGAGGACATGCTCGTTGCAGCGTAGTTTGGGGAGGTCGGAAACGGAACTTCTTCAGGAGATTGCCCCTATGCACACCCCTGAGAACCAGCTGATGACAGACCATGCCTATCTTGGCGGACGTTGGGTCGAGGCCAGTGACGGCAAGACCCGGGAGGTCGAAGACCCGGCCACCGAAAAGACCATCGGCAAGGTGCCCCAGCTGACCGAGGACCAGTTGGGCGAGGCCATCGACGCCGCCAGTCAGGCCTTCGAGCGCTGGCGTGACACCCCCGCCCTGGAGCGCGCCGACGCGCTGATGGCCTGGTACCAGGCGATGCAGGACAACGCCGAGGCGCTGGCCCGCCTGATGACCCTGGAGCAGGGCAAGCCCCTGGCCGAGGCCCGCGGCGAGGTCGATTACGCCGCCAGCTTCCTGCGCTGGTTTGCCGGCCAGGCGCGACGCATCGCCGGTGATACCCTGGCCTCGGATGACCCCGACATCTCGCTTGGCACGCTGCGCCAGCCGGTCGGCGTGGTGGCCATCATTACCCCCTGGAACTTCCCGCTGGCGATGATTACCCGCAAGGTCGGGGCCGCGCTGGCGGCGGGCTGCACCACCCTGGTCAATCCAGCAAGTCAGACCCCTTTCTGCGCACTTGCCCTGGCCAGACTGGCCGAACAGGCCGGGCTCAACCGGGGCGAGTTCAATGTCCTCACCTGCCCCGGCAAGCGCTTTTCCGAAAAGGTCTGTGACGACGATCGCGTTCGCGCGCTGTCGTTCACCGGCTCCACCGAGGTCGGCCGGACGCTGCTGGCTCAGGCCGCCGACACGGTCAAGCTCAGCGCCATGGAGCTGGGTGGCAACGCCCCTTTCATCGTCTGCGAGGACGCCGACCTGGACGCCGCCGTGGAAGGCGCCATCGCCGCCCGCTTCCAGACCAGCGGACAGGACTGCGTGGCGGCCAACCGCCTGTTCGTCCACCGTTCTCTCTACGACACCTTCATCGAGCGCTTCACCCAGCGCATGAATGACATGCCGGTGGGCAACGGCTTCGATGAGGACAGCGAGATCGGCCCGCTGATCAACCGCGACGCGGTGGCCAAGGCCCGCGAACTGGTCGAGGACGCCAGATCCCGGGGGGCGCGCGTGCTCGGTCGCGGCCAGGACCAGGCCCCAGGGCCACGTTTCTTTATGCCGACCCTGGTGGCCGACTTCACCGATGATATGCGCATCGCCAGTGAAGAATCCTTCGCTCCCCTCGCCCCGGTGCGCGCCTTCGACCGCGATGACGAGGCCATCGCCGCTGCCAACGACACGGTCTACGGTCTGGCCGCCTACGTCTATGCCAAGGACCAGCAGCGCATCCGTCGCTACCAGCAACGTCTGGAAGTCGGCATGGTCGGTACCAACACCATGGATATCACCGGGCCCCAGGTCCCCTTTGGTGGCGTCAAGCAGTCCGGCCTCGGTCGTGAAGGCGGCCTCGAGGGCATGGAGGAATACCTCGAGACCAAGTACCTGTGCACCGCCCATGGCTAGCGTGTACACACCCTGAGTCCCCCGGGAGAAGCGCAGCCTTCTCCCGGGGAGCACGGTTATCTCCTGCTACCCCGTCCCGCCGAGGATACCCGGCAGGGGCTGCGGCGCCCCCACCGACCCACAGATCCCCCCTCCAGACTCCGTCAGAAACTTAAGAAAAGCTGGCTTTTCAGGAGATTGCCTCACCTCCTGCACAAGGCTGAGGGTAAAGTGAATGCGACACCTGGCCGATACTAATACTTTACTCTCAAGGATCTCACCTGCATGGACCACTCGCTTGCGTCCTACAACCCGGCACTGGTCGCCCTGAGCCTTGGCATCGCCGCCATCGCTTCGCTCACTGCCCTGGATCTCGCCGGACGCGTCAGAGCGAGCCAGGGCCTTGCCCGCCACCTGTGGCTTGCCGGCGGTGCCTTCGCCATGGGCACCGGCATCTGGTCGATGCACTTCGTCGGCATGCTGGCCATGGACCCCGACTCGCACTTCGCCTACGGGATCCCCCTTACCCTGGCGTCCCTGCTGGCGAGCCTTCTCGCTTCCGCCTTGGCACTGGCAACAGTGCAGTCAGGCCACCTCACCGGTCCTCGCCTGGCCGTCGGCGCGCTGATCATGGCTAGCGGCGTCTGCCTGATGCACTACATCGGTATGGAGGCCATGCTGTCGGTAGACAGCCTGCGCTACCGACCGGACCTGTTTGCCCTGTCCGTGGTTATCGCCGTGCTAGCCTCGGCGGTCGCCCTCAGCCTGGCCTTTCGACTCAACCCGGTGGGGGGACGCTCCCCGTTGTGGCAACGTGGCCTGGCCTCGCTGGTCATGGCCGCAGGCATTTCGGGCATGCACTACACCGGCATGGCCGCCACCAGCTATCGCACCCTGAGCTACTCGGCCTCGGCCCCGGGCATCGGCACCGACCGGCTGGCCATCGTGGTGGCGCTGATCGCCACCTGTATCATGCTGGCAGCGTTGATGATGTCGATCTACGACGCCCATCTGTCCTCGCGCAATGCTCAGCTGGCACGTTCGCTACAGCAGGCCAATCAGGAGCTCAAGGACCTGGTCCATCATGACGTCCTGACCCAACTGCCCAACCGACTGAAGCTCGAGGAGCACCTCGATGAACTGCTCGAGGACAATATCGATACCTTCGCGGTGTTCTTCGTCGACCTGGACCGCTTCAAGCAGGTCAATGACGGCCTCGGCCACCATGTGGGTGACGAGCTGATCAAGGGCGCGGCCCGACGCCTGCAGATGGCGGTGCGCGACAGCGACCTGGTCGCCCGGGTGGGCGGCGACGAATTCATGGTGGTCACCCATCAGGTTGCCAGGCGCGGCGACGCTGAAGCGCTGGCCCAGCGCATCGTCAGTTCGCTGGACAAGCCCTTCCAGATCGGCAACAGCATGGTCAAGGTCTCCACCAGCCTGGGCATCAGCCTTTACCCCGACCACGGGCGCAGCAAGCACGCCCTGATGGTCCACGCCGACGCCGCCATGTATCGCGCCAAGCAGCAGGGACGCAACAACTTCCAGTTCTTCGCCTTGGACATGACCTCCGAGGCGGACCGTCGCAGTACCCTCGAGCGACGCCTGACCCAGGCCATCGAGGAGGATCGCCTGAGCCTGGCCTATCAACCGAAGATCCGCGTCGACAGCGGTGAGGTCTCTGGCGTCGAAGCGCTGCTGCGGTGGCACGATGAGGAACTCGGCCAGGTCACTCCTGACGAGATCATTCCCGTCGCCGAAGACTGTGGCCTGATCCTTCCCCTGGGCGCATGGGTGCTACGCACCGCCTGCCGGTTCTCGAGCGAGTGGCTCAAGGAGTCCGGCGAGCCATTGCCGGTGGCGGTCAACATCTCGGCCATTCAGCTCAATCATCGCGGCTTCGTGGCCACCATCGAGGCTGCGCTTGCCGAATCGGAGCTTCCCCCTCACCTGCTGGAACTCGAACTGACCGAAAGCACCCTGGTACAGAACCCTGATCGCGCCCTGGAAGTACTGAGTACCCTGCGCAACATGGGTGTGCTGCTGTCCATCGATGATTTCGGCACCGGCTATTCCAACTTGACCCAGTTGAAGTATCTGCCCGTGGACCGTCTGAAGATCGACCGCACCTTCATGCAAGGCGTGGTCGATTGTGAACAGGACGCGGCCATCGTCCAGGCGGTGATCTCGCTGGCCAGGTGCCTGGGGCTTCATATCATCGCAGAAGGTGTCGAGAGCGAAGAACAGCTGGCCTTTATCCGCCAGCTGCAGGGCCACGAGTACCAGGGCTACCTGTTCAGCAAACCGGTCCCGGCCGAAGAGCTCAAGGCACTGTTGGCCAAGGGTCACCTCGTGGCAGCGGCCGCAGCGGAACCCCGACACGTCACCCGGGATACGCCGGTGCGCGAGGCCCGCCTATCCGGGCTCGAGCCTGAAGGCAGACCTTCCCACCCCACTGGCATCGTCTAAACGGCAGCCCGATACCGTCGATACAGGCTGCTTGACCTTGCCGGTCAGGCAGCGTCACCCTTCTGCCACCACGACAACAACACTCCGCAGCGCAGAGATCGCCGCCATGTCCAATGCCTTTCGCGCCCCACCCCCGGCGCACCAGGAATCCCCGCCGCTGTCCTCCCCGGAGCGGCTGGTTCATCTGCTGTCCAGAGTCGCCGACAAGGACCGGGAGGCCTTCGCCGAGTTGTACGAGGCCAGCGTGGCGAAACTCTTCGGCACGGTGTTACGTATCTTGAAGCAGCAGGCCTGGGCCAACGATGTCATCCAGGAGGTCTACGTGACCATCTGGCAGAAGGCCGGACGCTTCGAGAGCGAGCGCGCCTCTGCCATCACCTGGATGGTGACCATCGCCCGCAATGCGGCCATCGACGAGCTACGCAAGGCACCGACACGGCCCACCGAGAGCGACAGTATCCTCGAGAACTGGGTCACCGAAACGCCCTCCGCCTACGATCAGCGTCACCAGGACGAGACGTCGACACAGCTGACGTTGTGCCTTGATGAACTGGAAGAGAGCCGGCAGCAAATGGTGCGCCTGGCCTATCTGGAGGGCTGGTCGCGGGCCGAACTGGCAAGCCACTTCGACCAGCCGGTCAATACCGTCAAGACCTGGCTGCATCGTGCACTGAAACAACTCAAGGGGTGCCTGGGATCATGAGCGACCGCGACGACAAGGACATGCTGGCCGCCGAGTTCGTGCTGGGCACCCTGGATCGTGACGAGCGCGACAGGGTGCACCGCCAGCGTCAACACGACAGCGAACTCGAGCAGCGTATCGGTGAATGGGAGAGCCGGCTGGCGCCTCTGGCCGACGAGATCCAGGACCTCACCCCGGGCCCGGACCTGTTGCCGCTTATCCAGCAACGCATCAAGGCCATCGAGGACGCCGCGCGTGGCGATACGGCATCCGACGCCCCCCCGAGCACCGCCAGCGTCACGCCGCTGCACCGCCGCCTGGCCTTCTGGAAGGCCGCCACCGGCCTGTCCAGCGCCGCGGCGGTCATCCTGGCGGCGGTGCTGCTGGCACAGCCGTCGCCGTCCACCAGTGAGTCCAACTTTGTGGCGGTGTTCCAGCAGGACGATCGCCAGCCCGCCTTCATGCTCAGCGTCAACCTGGAGCAGCGCCGCCTGCATGTCCGCCCGGTCAGCGCCGAACCTCTGCCCGACCGCTCCTATCAGCTTTGGATCAAGCATGATGATCTGGGCTCCGCTCCCCGGTCCGTCGGTGTACTCGACGATGACCTGAGCCTCGACCAGGCCGCCCTGCGCGACTACGAACCTGAATTGCTGAAGCATGCCACCTTTGGCATCAGCGTCGAGCCTCCGGGTGGCTCGCCCACCGGCCAGCCTACCGGCCCCGCTATCCACGGCTACCTGTACCCCACCGAGCCCAGCGGCGGCCAGCGTCTCTGAGAATTTCAGCCCTCACTGAAACCTTTTCGCCTTCCCTGCGTAGCTAGTCGATGACCCCGCCACCGGCAATGGCCGATGGCGGGGTCATCGTGGCGGGCGTGGGTTTCGACACCCTCGAGGCGTACGCCCCGCACCACGACTTCCCTGCTTGGCCACTCGTTCGAGTGGCCTTTTTTATCTGGACGTCGGCTCTCGCCTTGGCGTCAGGGCACAACAATTTTTTTCGATGATATGAAACCCTCGGTGGCATCGGCACGTAGCTGTTATCAACTCGGCAGCCATCCTGTCGTGGAGCACCTTCGGCAAGCCAATCAGCAACACCAGGAGACCATCACCATGTTCAAGCCATTGGCAGCACGTACCCTCATCACCTCAGCCCTCCTCGTCGGCGCAGCCTCCCTGGCCACCGGCGCCCAGGCCGCCCACCATGGAGAGATGGACGAAGCCGGCCATCTCGGCGTCTGGGCCGAAGATCAGTCGGTGGAGAGCGGCACCGTCACCGCCGATCGCATCGTCGCCGAGAACAACGGTTGGCTGGTCGTCCACCGTACCGACGAAAGCCACAAACCAGGGCGCGTTGTCGGTCACGCCCCGCTCAAGGCCGGTGAGAACACCGACATCGCGGCCATCCTGACCGAAGAGGTCAGCAGCGGCGAACATCTGATGCTGATGCTCCACGGCGAGGACGGCGGCATGCAGACCGGCATCTTCGAATACACCCTGGGCGCCAGCGAAGACGGCCCGGTCAAGGTCGACGGCAACCTGGTGATGAGCGTGATCACCGCTCAATGACACCAGCCCCCTCCTTTTGACGACTTGGCGAGGGCCCTGACCCTCGCCTTTTTTGTGCCTGCGGCTCGCCCTTCGTACCCCACCGCTGTCCTTCCGCGCCGGCCTCCCGGTCTTTGCTGTGCCTGCTGCTCGCCCTTCGTACCCTGCCTTTGTCCTTCTGCGTCGGCCTCCCGGTCTTTCCTGTGCCTGCCGCTCTTCCTGCTCGCGCCAGCCCCCGCACCCGCGAAGAATCCTCTTTGATGACTTCACAACGCCTCTTGAAGATTGTATAAAATATAAAACCTGATCAACGACGCCCAGATGATCGTCGATCACCACAACCGACAACAAACCGGGGTACTCCATGCAACGCGTACACGTCATCGATTCCCACAGCGCCGGCGAGCCCACGCGCCTGGTCATGGACGGCTTTCCGACGCTTGCCGGCGCCACCATGGCCGAGAAACGCGACTGTCTGCGCGACCGACACGACCACTGGCGCCGCGCGGTGATGCTGGAGCCCCGCGGCCACGACGTGCTGGTCGGCGCACTCTACTGTGAGCCGGTATCTCCGGACGCAACCTGCGGGGTGATCTTCTTCAACAACGCCGGCTACCTGGGCATGTGCGGCCACGGCACCATCGGCCTGGTCGCCTCGCTGCATCACCTGGGCCACCTCAGCCCCGGCGACCACCGCATCGACACGCCGGTGGGCCAGGTCGAGGCGACCTTGCATGCCGACGGTGCCGTGACCGTACGCAACGTCCCCTCCTACCGCTACCGCCGGCAGGTCGCGGTGGAAGTGCCCGGCCACGGCATGGTCCATGGCGACATTGCCTGGGGCGGCAACTGGTTCTTTCTGGTCAGCGACCATGGCCAGCGCATCGCCCTGGACAATGTGGAGACCTTGACCGGCTATACCTGGGCCATTCGTCAGGCGCTTGCAGGCCAGGGCTTCACCGGCGATGACGGTGGCGAAATCGACCATATCGAGCTGTTCGCCGATGACGACGAGGCCGACAGCCGCAACTTCGTGCTGTGCCCCGGCAAGGCCTACGACAGATCCCCCTGCGGTACCGGCACCAGCGCCAAGCTGGCGTGCCTGGCCGCCGACGGCAAGCTCGCTCCCGGCGAACGCTGGCGCCAGGCCAGCGTCTGCGGCGGCCTGTTCGAGGCGAGCTATGAATGGCAGGGCGATCAGATCCGCCCCAGCATCACCGGACGCGCCTTCATGAGCGCCGACAGCACCCTGCTGATCGACGAGCAAGACCCCTTCGCCTGGGGCATCGGCGGCTGAAGCCCCAGCGGCTGGCACCCCAGTACCCGACGACGGCCATTGACGTTTTTACCCACCGGCGGCTGCCCAAGAAGGGCGGCGCCTCCCTGACCCCGTGACATCGTCCCACTCAAGGACCCGACATGAACGACAATATCTTTACCGGCTGCATCCCCGCCCTGATGACCCCTTGCACCAAGGACCGCCAGCCCGACTTCGACGCCCTGGTCGCCAAGGGCCGTGAACTGATCGAGGCCGGCATGAGCGGCGTGGTCTACTGTGGCTCCATGGGCGACTGGCCGCTGCTGACCGAGGCCCAGCGCCAGGAAGGCGTCGCCCGCCTGGTGGAAGCCGGCATCCCCACCATCGTCGGCACCGGCGCGGTCAATTCCCGCGAAGCGGTATCCCACGCTGCCCACGCCGCCAAGGTCGGCGCCCATGGCCTCATGGTGATTCCCCGGGTGCTGTCTCGCGGCACCTCGGTGACCGCCCAGAAGGCACACTTCGCCGCGATCCTGGACGCCGCGCCGGACCTTCCAGCGGTCATCTACAACAGCCCCTACTATGGCTTTGCCACCCGCGCCGACCTGTTCTTCGAATTGCGTCGCCAGCATCCCAACCTGATCGGCTTCAAGGAATTCGGTGGCGCCGATGACCTGCGCTACGCCGCCGAGCACATCACCTCCCAGGATGATCAGGTCACCCTGATGGTCGGCGTCGACACCACCGTCTTCCATGGCTTCGTCAACTGCGGCGCCACCGGCGCCATCACCGGCATCGGTAATGCTCTGCCCCACGAGGTGCTGAGGCTGGTGGCCCTCAGCAAGAAGGCTGCCAAGGGCGATGTCGAGGCCCGCCGCCGGGCCCAGGAACTCGAGCAGGCCCTGGGGGTGCTGTCCTCCTTCGATGAAGGTGCCGACCTGGTGCTCTACTACAAGCACCTGATGGTGCTCAACGGTGACGAAGAGTATCGCCTGCACTTCAACGAGAGCGACGCCCTCAGTGATGCCCAGCGTCGCTACGTCGAGACCCAGTACGACCTCTTCCGTACCTGGTACGCCGGCTGGTCAGCCTCGCTCGACCTGTCCTGAAGCCCGACATGTCCTGAAACCACCGGGGAGGCTCGCTCGACGCCGAGCCTCCTGTTGTGTTCGGCATGGGCGACAGGGGCGTTGGCACAACACCCCTTTCGCCCATGCTGCTTCCCGCACTTCCCCCTCGACAGGAGAGTCAAATGACACTGGAAGGCAAGATGCTGATCGGACAGGACGCCGTGACTGGCAGCCAGGCGCCGATCCACGCCATCGACCCCGCCACCGGCAAGCGCCTGGAGCCGGCCTACCCGGGCGGCAGCCAGGCCGAGGTGGAGCGCGCCTGCGCCCTGGCAGAGGCCGCCTTCGATGACTACCGCGAAACCACGCTCGAGACACGCGCCCGTTTTCTCGAGACCATCGCATCGGAAATCGAGGCACTCGGCGATGCGCTGATCGAGCGCGCCATGCAGGAAACCGGCCTGCCCCAGGCCCGCCTTGCCGGAGAGCGCGGACGCACCTGCGGACAACTCAGACTGTTTGCCGACACCGTACGCGCGGGCGAATGGCTCGACGTTCGCATCGACCCTGCCCAGCCACAACGCCAGCCCATGCCCCGTGCCGACCTGCGTCAGCGTCAGATCGCCCTGGGGCCTGTCGCGGTGTTCGGTGCCAGCAACTTTCCGCTGGCCTTCTCGGTGGCCGGCGGCGACACCGCTTCGGCCCTGGCCGCTGGCTGCCCGGTGGTGGTCAAGGCTCACTCGGCCCACCCCGGCACGTCGGAGCTGGTCGGCCGCGCAGTACAACGGGCGGTGGCCCGGTGCGAGCTGCCCGAAGGCGTGTTTTCGCTGATCTTCGGCTCCGGCCGCGTGGTAGGCCAGGCGCTGGTCGAGGACCACCGCATCAAGGCAGCCGGCTTCACCGGCTCTCGCTCTGGCGGCATGGCCCTGTGGCAAAGCGCCCAGCGCCGACCGGACCCCATCCCCTTCTACGCAGAGATGAGCTCGATCAACCCGGTGTTCCTGCTGCCCGAGGCACTCAAGGCCCGCGGCAAGGACCTCGGCGAGGCCTTTGTCGGCTCACTGACCATGGGTGCCGGACAGTTCTGCACCAACCCGGGGCTGGTGATCGCGGTCAAGGGCGAGGCCCTGGACGCCTTCATCGAGTCGGCCGCCGACGCCGTCAAGGCTGCGGGCGCCCAGACCATGCTGACCCCGGGTATCCATGACGCCTACACCCAGGGCGTAGAGACCCTTGGCGACAGCGACAAGGTCCGAGAAATCGCACGTGGGCCGCAAGGCGAAGGTGTCAATCAGTGTCAGGCGGGTCTGTTCGTGGCCACGGCCAGTGACTTTCTCGGCGACGAAGCACTACAGGCCGAGGTATTCGGTTCGACGTCCCTGGTGCTGGAGTGTGCCGACATAAGTGAGGTCAAGGCGCTGGCCGAAGGCCTCGAGGGCCAGCTGACCGCCACCCTGCAGATGGACGACGGCGATACCGAGACGGCCCGCGGCCTGCTTTCGACCCTCGAACGTCGGACCGGACGTATCCTGGTCAACGGCTGGCCAACCGGGGTCGAGGTATGCCATGCCATGGTGCATGGTGGCCCCTTCCCCGCCACCTCCGATGCCCGTACCACCTCGGTGGGCAGCGCCGCGATCCAGCGCTTCCTGCGCCCGGTGTGCTATCAGGATCTGCCCGAATCGCTGTTGCCCCAGGCACTGCGCGACGACAACCCCTGGGCCCTTGGCCGCCTCATCGACGGCAAGCGCGAGGCCTGAATCAGGTCCCTTGCCCAGGCGGCGGCCCCTGGGGCCGCCGCCTGCCCATGGACATTCATCGCGGTTTGTATACAGTGTGCAATAACATCCGATGGGCAGAGAGAGGCTATGGCGACTTTCAAGACACGCGCACAGTTCGTCGCGGATGACCTGCGCAGGCGTATCCTGGGCGGAGAGTTCCAGGGGGGAACCCAGCTGCGCCAGGATGCCCTGGCAAAGGACTATGACGTCAGCCGTATTCCCGTGCGCGAAGCCCTGCTGACCCTGGAGTCCGAAGGGCTGGTCGAGTTCCATGCCCACCGCGGTGCCTTTACCACCGAACTGTCGGTCGCCAAGATTCGCGAACTGTTCGACCTGCGAGTATTGCTCGAGACCTACGTCCTGCGCCATGCCATCAGCGAGTTGACGGAAGACGACCTGCTCAAGGCAGAGCGCATCCTCGAGAAGTACGACGATGCCCTGAACAGCGGCGGCGAGATCGACAACTGGAGCGAGTACAATTTCGCCTTCCACCAGGCCCTCTATGCACCGGCCAGGTTGCCCGAAACCCTGGCGTTGATCAGTCAACTCAACACCAAGTCGGATCGCTACATCCGCATGCAACTGCTCTACACCCAGGAGATCGAAAAGGCCGAGCGCGAACACCATGGGCTGCTCGACTTCGCCCGTCAGGGCAAGGCCGACGAGGCCTGCGAATTGCTCCAGCGCCATATTCAGGAAGCCTGTGAAGGCATCGTGACCCTGCTCGAAGAACGCGCCCAGCGCGGCGACGCCGACTGAAGCGCCATCCCTCCCCTTGTGCTTACCCTGTCGGCGCCTTGCGGGCGCCGACTCGCTAGAACCCTGGCGTCAACGCCATAGCCCCCTGGACATCCGCGGATGGGCTGCCCGCTTTCGCTGTCGTCGCCCTTGGCCTGCCAGTGGCGTTATCGCCCCCGTCGTCGCCAGCCGCCTGTCATCAACGTTTCCTCCTGCGCTGGCTTGTTCAAGGCCCTGCCCTGAACGCACCGTCCTGACGCTCCATCCCCTTCACACGTTTTCTGCGCCCCAAACACGGCGCATTCCTTTGCGCTCCGAACCCAGCACGACTTTCTCGGCGCTCCGAACCCGGCGCGGCTTTCTCGGCGCCCCCAACACGGCGCATTCCTTTGCGCTACGGCCCCAGCGCGTCGTTCATGCGCTCCTCCACAATGCGTCGCCCATGCAGACCGCCCAGCGGATAACGCCAACGTTGAATATCGCCGCTATTGATCCGAAAGGGCACCTATCTTATATTTTATACAATCGACAAAGACAAACGCTGCAGAGGCAAACCATGGGTTCACCCGGCTCGCGACAAGACCGCCAACCCGGCGACACGCGCATTACCGTGATCGGTGCTGGCGTCATCGGCCTCGCCTGCGCACTCGAGCTGCGCCGCCAGGGCTTTTCGGTGCAGGTACTGGATCGTCAGGCTCCCGGCATGGGGGCGTCATACGGCAACGCCGGGCATATGGCCACCGAGCAGGTCTTTCCCATCGCCGACGCCTCGATCCTGACGCAGCTTCCCGCCATGCTGCGTGATCCGATGGGGCCGCTGCGACTGGACTGGCGCTACCTGCCCCGCGCCCTGCCCTGGTTCACTCGTCTATTGCTGAACCTGCGCTCTGCCCCCTACGCCAACAGCGTGGCCGGGATTCGTGCCCTCAACGAGGCCAGCCTGGACGCCTGGCGCAAGCTGCTCGAATCGATCGATGGCCGCCATCTGATGAAGGAGGACGGCTCGCTGCTGGTCTATGAGCAGGACCAGTCAAAGCCTCGGATCGACCACCTGGCCGCCGCCATGTCGGCCCAGGGGGTAGCCCTCGAATCCTGGTCGGGTGACGCCATACGCGAGCTCGCGCCGTCCCTCTCGGCCAAGCTCCGTGGTGGCCTATTCTTCCCCGCCACCGCTCATGTGGTCGACCCCGCCGCCATCACCGCTGCCCTGGTCGACGCCGCCCGCCAGGAAGGCGTTACCTTCGCCACGGCGGAGGTACGCACTGCCCGTGTCCATGGCCAGGGCGTCAGCCTCCAGACCGATTCGGGGGCGCTGGACTGTGAACGGGTACTGCTGGCCTGCGGCGCCCACTCGGCCCGCCTGGCCGCAGACCTCAGCGGTCGCCGGGTGCCACTGGATACCGAGCGTGGCTATCACCTGATGCTGCCGGCAGAGCGGCACCGATTGCCAGTGGCGGTCACCTCGCTGGAGCGCCGCTTCATCATGACGCCGATGAGTGACGGCCTGCGCCTGGCCGGCACTGTCGAATTCGCCGGCCTCAAGCGCCCCCCCAACATGGCCCGCGCCTGGCAGCTCCACCGCCTGAGCCAGGGTCTGTTCGAGCACGACCTGGACGCCACCGATGCCAAGCCCTGGATGGGCTTTCGCCCTTCCCTTCCCGATTCGCTGCCGATCATCGACAGCGCCCGGGACGGCCGCGTGCTGCTGGCCTTCGGGCACCACCATCTGGGACTGACCCAGGCCGCTGTGACGGCACAGCTTGTCGCCCGCCTGGCGACGGGGCGGAAGGGCCCAGCGACCGGATCCGGCCCGGTGTCACTCCCGCCACTATCGCCACTCCCGCCACTGTCGCCCTATCGGCTCGAGCGCTTCTGAGCATGACCGCTCAGCCCCTGCACCGCAGAACCCACAACAACACCAAAGGAGATCCCATGACGTCGTCTTCCACCCCCATCCGCCTGCCCGGCATGGCCGAGGTTCTGGCCGTCATGATCGGCTTCATCGCCATCATGTTCTTGAGCATCAATGTCCTTGGCCTGCCCATCCAGCTTGCCCTGTTCGCCTCCTGGTTTCTGGTCATGGCGCTGGGCGTCAGGCTCAAGATCCGCTACGCCAGCATGCAGGAAGGACTGATCAACGGCATTCACAACGGCATGGAAGCCGTACTGGTGCTGACCACCGTCGGCGCCCTGATCGGCACCTGGATCGCCGGTGGCATCGTGCCGAGCATCATCTACTACGGTCTGACGGTGATGGACCCGCAGATCTTCCTGTTCGCCGCCTTCATCATCTGTGCCCTCACCTCGCTGGCCACTGGTACCTCCTTCGGTACCGCAGGCACCGCCGGTGTCGCCATGATGGGCATCGGCCACAGCTTCGGCATCCCGCTGCCGCTGGTCGCCGGCGCGGTGATCTCCGGTGCCTACGTCGGCGACAAGATGTCGCCGCTGTCCGATACCACCGTGATGACCGCCTCGCTGTGCAAGGTAAACCTGATCGACCATATCCGCTCGATGATGCTGGTCAGTGCACCGGCAATCCTGATCGCCGGCGTGCTGTTTCTGGTGGTCGGCTTCTTCTTTATCGACGGCGACGTCGACACCTCCCGTGCCACCGTCGCCATGCAGGCGCTGGAGACCCACTTCACCATCAGCCCCTGGCTGTTGCTGCCGGCGGTGATCGTGATCGGCCTGCTGACGCGCCGATTCCCCGCCATCCCGGTAATCACCTTCGGCGCCGTGCTGGGCAGCATCTGCGCCTGGTGGGCCCAGGACGTGTCTCCGGTCGATGCCATTCGCATCGCCTATGACGGCAACGCCATGGCCTCCGATGTGGAATTCCTCAATACACTGCTCAATCGCGGCGGCATCCAGTCGATGCTCGGCGTGGTGGCACTGATCCTTTTCGCCCTGGGCCTCGGTGGCCTGATGGACCGGGTCGGCATCCTCAAGGCAATCAGCAACGGCTTCCTGCGCTGGGCCAACAACCCGGGCCGGCTGACCCTGTCGACCATGCTCGGTGGCTTCTTCGGCAACTTCTTCGGGGGCGCCGCCTACGTCTCGCTGATCACCGCCAGCACCATCACCGAGAAGAACTACGACGACCAGGGCATCGATCGTCGGGTGCTGTCGCGCAACGCCGAAGCCGGTGGCACCGTGACCACCCCGATGGTGCCCTGGACCGATGGCGGCGTGTTCATGGCCACCACCCTCGGCGTATCCACCATGGCCTACCTGCCCTTCCTCTGGTATCACATGCTGGTCATCGCCATCTCGCTGTTCTACGGCTACGCCAATATCGCCATCTGGCGCACGACGTCGTCCACCGAGAAAGCGACCACCTCCAGCGGCGAATTTCAGACCACCTAACGAGCCTTGAACAGCAGGCAACCAAAAGCCCCCGCTCGCCTTCACGGTGAGCGGGGGCTTTATCTTGTGCAATGGGGCCAAACAACCAAGGCCTAGCCCAGGCAGTGCTCCAGCACCTCTTCCATGGCCTCGACCAGGCGACGGCATCGGCCATCGTCCATGGCGTGGGCATGCGGTGACGAGAAGCCCTTGCCATCGTTGTCGTAGTACTGGCCGCCGGCGTTGCCGAACTCCTCGGACAATGCTGCCCTTACCAGGATGTCGACGCCGATGGACAGGTCGTTTCCGGCCACGCCAAAGCCTTCCTTGACCATCTTGCTGGCCAGCAAGGAGCCGGGATTGACCGCCACTACCATGGGATCACCGGCACTGGACCTGGCGGCCAGGTCGCGGGTCCACATGATCAGCGCCAGCTTGCTCTGGGCGTAGGCGTCGAAGTCACCGTCGGCGTCGGCAGTGCCGGCAAGCGCCGCCAGCGAAACCGGCGCCTGGGCGGCAGAAGCCAGATTGACCACCCGCCCCTTGTCTCCGAGCAAAGCCGCCAGGCGACGGGCCAGCACATAGGGCGCCAGGGTATTGACCGCAAATCGCACATCGAGGCCGTCTGCGGTACGGGTGTCCGGGGTACGGTAGACCCCGGCGTTGTTGATCAGCACATCGATGCGCTCGTCGCTCTGCTCGACCTCCGCCGCCAGCGCCGCCGCTTCGGCCAGGCGTGACAGGTCGGCGACATGCCCTGCGGGCACCTCGCCTTGCGAGATCGCTGCCAGCTGTTCACGGGCCGCCGCGAGCTTGTCCGGGTTGCGTCCATGCAGGATGACGCGATGGCCCTGGCGCGCCAGCTCGCTGGCGGTGGCAAGGCCAATCCCATCGGTGGACCCGGTGATCAATATCGTCTTCATGGCAATCTCCTGGCGGCGCCGGTCACCGGATAACGGTGCGGCGACATGTTTTCCCCCATGCTAGTGCAGCCCTGTGCCGACGATAAGCCGGCAAGCGGCGCAATCAGTTTTCGGTTTTCTAGCAAAGCCATCGCCTGCACCACGCCGGCAGCCTCGCCTACCCCGACCCTGTCGCCACGGCTGCGACTTGCGCCCGACATAAAAAAGCGCTACCGAAGGAGGACGGTAGCGCCAATGGGCGATGCAAAGAGATGAGGCTCAGCCTTTAGACAAGCCTTAGGCGCTGTCCGAAAAGTCGACGAGCGAAGGTTAGACAAGGCAAAAATCGGTGAGAAAGCGCAGTTTACGGGGTGTAAATGAGCATTTTGATCCGATTTTTAACGCCGTATTACCGAGCGCAGGCACTTTTCAGACAAGCCCTAGAACAGCAGATGGGTCGCCAGCGCCACCATGGGCATGGCCACCAGGGTGCGCAGCAGGAATACCACGACCAGGTCACGCACCGTCAGCGGGATGTCCGACTCCAGCATGGCGTTGGCACTCTCGGTGAAGAAGATGATCTGCACCGACGACAGGGTGCACACGAAGAACACCGCCATGGGGTCGACGTCGGCGCCGGAGATGATGATCGCCGGCAGCGCGATCTCGGCGATCGACACCAGCACGGTGGGGGCAATGGCGCTGGCATCCGGCAGCTGAAGCGCAGAGATCAACGGCTCCACCAGCACGCCCAGGTAGTCGAATACCGGGGTGTAGGTCGCCAGCAGCAGCGCCAGGGTGGCGATGGCCAGGATGTAGGCGACGATCTTCTGGGCAAAGGTGATGGCCTCCCAGAAGCCCTTGTAGAACACATCGAGCCGAGTCTGGGAGGCGCGCTCGGCGGCGGCGCCACAGGCACGGGCCAGGATGTGTCCATCACTGGAAACCTCAAGATCCTGAGCCGTCTGGGTGTTGCCCTGATGGTAGACGTCGAGCTTGCGCGACAACGGCGGAATCCTGACCATCAGCGCCGCCAGGGTGAAGTTGATGATGAAGGAGACGATGATCATGTGCGGCAGGTAAGCCATGATGCCGCCGATGGACGCCAGCAGGGCGAAGAAGCCCAGGCTGCAGATACTGAAGTTGGTGGCAATGCTGGCCGACTCCCGCTGAGTATAGTGGCCTTCCAGATAGAGCTTGTTGGTGATGAAGATGCCCACCGCCGGGGCGGCGACGAAGGAGGCAACCGCGTCCACCGCAGACTTGCCCGGCAGACGATAGAGCGGACGCATCAAGGGCTCCATCAGGGTGCCGACAAATTCCAGGAAGCCGAACTCGGTCAGAAACAGCACAAACAGGCCGGCGATGGCCACGGTCAGAAAGACGCTGCCCCCCAGGTACAGCGCCAGCCCACCGACATCCTTGTGCAGCAGCCAGTCGGGCCCGATCTGGAACACCAGCATGAAGGTGAACACCGCCGCCAGCAGGAAGGTCAGCCCGGTCATGGTGCCATCCTTCTCATGGTAGGCGGCGACGGCTCGGCGCCATGGAGACGGCGCCCCGGAGGAAGCCACCAGGCGTGACAGCAGCCAGGTCACACACAACAGGGCGACCAGGCCAAGCGTCAGATACTCCAGGGCCCCGCCGAGCGAAGACTTCAGATAGTCGATGATGATCACCAGCGGGATCTTCAGCGAGCCATCTGCCGTCGGGAATGGGAAAAAGAAGATGCAAAGGCCAATCAGGCTGCCGACCAGCGAGGTCACGCCAGCGCTGCGTGGAGGGGCTGCCACCTTGGGATTGTTCATGTTGTGTCTCCAGTGGGGCTTGCGATGAGCACCGCCCGCGGGGGCGATGCTCGGTGGTGCCGGCGCCGTCATCGGCGCCCGCGGGATGGATGATATTCAGGGGTTGAATGGCCAGCGCCGTTAAGCACGGAACTGTGGCCAGCTGCGTCAGCGCTCGGCCAGTGCCTGGTCGAGTTCGGGCAGAGCCTGGAACAGGTCCGCGACAAGACCGTAGTCGGCGACCTGAAAGATCGGCGCCTCCTCATCCTTGTTGATGGCGACGATGACCTTCGAGTCCTTCATCCCTGCCAGGTGCTGGATGGCGCCGCTGATACCCACCGCGATATACAGCTCCGGCGCGACCACCTTGCCGGTCTGCCCCACCTGCAGGTCGTTGGCCACGAAGCCGGCGTCCACCGCCGCCCGCGACGCCCCGATGGCGCCGCCAAGGGTATCGGCGATACCTTCGAGCAGGGCAAAGTTGTCACCGCTGCCCATGCCGCGACCGCCGGAGATGACCACCCTGGCAGCGCCCAGCTCCGGGCGCTCGCTCACCGCCCGGGTCTCGCCGACAAAGTGCGAGTGCTGATTGGCGATGGTGATGTCGACGGACTCGATGGGTGCTGCGCTTGAGGCCTCGGCCACCGCCTCGAAGGCGGTGACCCGCACGGTGATGACCTTGACCGGGTCCAGACTCTGTACCGTGGCGATGGCGTTGCCGGCGTAGATCGGCCGCTTGAAGGTATCGGCGGACTCGATCGCGATGACCTCGGAGAGCTGGGCGACATCCGCAAGCGCCGCTACCCGCGGCAGCACGTTCTTGCCGCTGGTCGATGCCGCAGCCAGCACGTGGGTGTAGTCCCCGACCAGCGCCGCCACCAGATCGCCCATGGGCTCGGCCAGTTGATGGGCAAGGCTCGCCTGATCGGCCAGCCGCACCCGGCTGACGCCCTCAAGCCTTGCCGCCGCCTCGGCGATACCCGCGACGCCCTCACCGGCTACCAGCACATCGATATCGACGTCACTTGGGTCCGCTGCGGTCTGTGCGATCTGCCGGGCGGCGGCGACTACCCGCGCGGTGGCCTCGCCGAGCTGTCCTTGATGATGTTCCCCCACGACCAGAATCTTCATGCGATCACCTTGGCGACGTTCTTGAGCTTGTCCACGAGTTCGGCCACCGAGGCCACCTTGATCCCGCCCTGCCGCTCGGGCGGCGGCTCGACCGCCTTGAGCCTGAGCCGAGGGCTGACGTCGACGCCCAAGGCGTCGGGCGTGGTCACGGCCAGGGGCTTCTTCTTGGCCTTCATGATGTCCGGCAGCTTGGCGTAACGAGGCTCGTTGAGGCGCAGGTCGGTGGTGACCACCGCCGGCAGCGCCAGCGACAGGGTCTCGAGGCCGCCGTCGATCTCGCGGGTGACCTTGATCTGGCCCTGCTCTACCTCCAGGGCGGAAGCGAAGGTGCCCTGGGGCATGCCGCCGAGGGCGGCCAGCATCTGGCCGGTCTGATTGTTGTCACTGTCGATGGCCTGCTTGCCGAGCAGCACCAGCTCCGGCTGCTCCTGCTCGACGACCGCCTTGAGCAGGTGCGCCACCGCCAGCGATTCCAGCGCGACCTCGGTGTCGATGTGCAGGGCACGGTCAGCGCCGAGGGCCAGCGCCGTGCGCAACTGCTCCTGCACCGCCTTCGGCCCGGCACTGACCACCAGCACCTCACTGGCCACGCCGGCCTCCTTGAGGCGAACCGCTTGCTCCACGGCGATTTCACAGAACGGGTTCAGGGCCATCTTGACGTTGGTGAGGTCAACGCCGGAGTGGTCCGGCTTGACCCGGATCTTGACGTTGTGATCAATGACGCGCTTGACCGCGACAAGGATTTTCATGGGCTATCTCCCTTGCTGGGCGGTCAGGCGGTGATGGCACGGCCGATGATGATCTTCTGGATCTCCGAGGTGCCCTCGAAGATGCGGGTGATGCGGGCGTCACGGTAGTAGCGCTCGATCGGCAGGTCGGAGATGTAGCCGTAGCCACCATGGACCTGCACCGCGGCGTCGGTGACCTTGGCTGCGGCCTCGGAGGCCACCAGCTTGGCCACCGCCGACTCCAGGCTGAAACGCTGACCGGAGTCCCGCGCGTCCGCCGCCTTGTAGGTCACCAGCTTGGCGGCCTCGAGCTGGGCGTGCATCTCGGCCAGCATCCACTGGATGCCCTGGTGCCGGCACAGCGGCTTGCCACCGACGATGCGTTCCTTCGACCAGGCCAGCGACGCATCCCGAGCGGCCCGCGAGATACCGACGCTCATCGCCGCCACCTCGACCCGACCGCGATCCAGCACCTCCATGGCGGTGGCGAATCCGGCCCCCTCCTCGCCCATCAAGGCATCCGATGGCAGCACACAGTCGAAGCCGATCTCGTAGATATGGCTACCGCGCAGGCCCAGGGTCTTCTCGGGACTCGAGAACTCGAGACCCGCGGTGTGGCGGTCGACCAGAAAGGCCGAGATGCCGCGGTGGCCCTGATCGGGGTCGGTCTTGGCGTAGACCACCAGGAAGTCGGCGAAGGCGCCGTTGGTGATGTAGTGCTTGGTGCCGGTCAGGTGCCAGCCGTCGCTGGTGCGTACCGCCCGGGTGCGCATCTCGGCGGGATTGGAGCCGGCCCCGGGTTCGGTCAGGGCGAAGGCGCCCAGCTTCTCGCCGCTGGCACACTGGGGAAGCAGCGCCTGCTTCTGATCCTCGGTGGCGCCGATCAGCACCGAGTCGGTGGCCAGAAAGTGAGCGGTCAGCGATGAACAGGTGGCCGCGCAGTGGTAGGCGATCTCTTCCACCGCCAGCGACATGGCGATGCTCGAGATCTCCACACCGCCATACTGCTCGGGCAGGTTCATGCCCCAGAAGCCCAGCTCGCCCAGGGCGTCGAGGCTCTCGCGGCAGAACTCCCGCGTTTCGTCGTAGCGCGCCGCATTGGTCTTGAGCACCTCAGCGCAGACGCGGTGAGCGGCGTCCTGGAAGGCGATGTCATCTTCATTGAAGGTAAAGTTCATGCGTCGATCTCCTTGTCGAGGTGCTGTGATTCGAGACAGGCGTTGTGTTGGCCAAGCGTCGGCGCGGGGCGATCGCAGACGACCCGTCGGCCATTGAAGAACACCGGTTGAGCCGG
The DNA here is from genome assembly GCF_024124525.1 of Halomonas sp. OfavH-34-E. Classification (NCBI taxonomy): domain Bacteria; kingdom Pseudomonadati; phylum Pseudomonadota; class Gammaproteobacteria; order Oceanospirillales; family Halomonadaceae; genus Halomonas; species Halomonas sp. OfavH-34-E. Next base: position 30,356 of record NZ_JAMXRY010000009.1, read on the forward strand.
CGAGCGCCAGTGCCCCATATCGAGCAGCAGCTGGCGGTCTTCGGCATGCCGGGATTCGGCAAGCTGGGCGATGTTCCAGATCGGAGACGCCGGCACTCCCGCCTGATCGAGACGCGCGCAGACCTCCTCCACGGTGAACTGGCCGGTCCAGTCTTCGATCAGCGACTTGAGTTCGGCCTGGTGGAGACAGCGCTGCTCGTCGTCGACAAAGCGCGCATCCTCGGCGAGCTCTGGCGCCTGCATGCACTCAACCAGGCGAGAAAACAGCGTGTTGTTGATCACCGCGATGATTACCTGGCCATCGTTGGCCTCGAAGCTGTCGAAGGGCGCCGACAGCGGATGGCGGTTGCCGATAGGAAAAGGCGCCTGGCCGCTGGCGACGAACTGCGCCAGGTTGGTGACCTGCATCGAGAACAGGCAATCGAGCATGGACACATCCAGGTGACAGCCCTGGCGCTCGGGGTCACGTTCACGGGCGAACAACGCCGCCGCGATCGACCAGCTGGCGAACATTCCGGCGCACACATCTCCCAGCGACTCGCCGATGCGGGTCGGCATGCCGCCATCGGGACCGGTGGCCGCCATCATGCCCGACAGCGCCTGGGCGATGATGTCGTAGGCCGGCTTGGCGCGCATGGCACCGCTCTGACCGAAGCCGGAGATCGAGCAGTAGATGAGACGGGGGTAGCGCGCACGCAGCGTCGCCTCGTCGATTCCCAGGCGCTCGGTAACCCCGGGCCGAAAGTTCTCCACCACCACGTCGGCGCGCTCGCAAAGCCGATGAAAGCGCTCGAGGTCCTGGGGGTCCTTTAGATTCAGACACAGGCTCTTCTTGCCACGGTTGAGCATCGAGAAGTACAGGCTTTCGCCCTCGACGTAAGGTGCAATATGACGGCTGTCATCGCCCTGCCCCGACTCGACCTTGACCACTTCGGCGCCCAGGTCGGCCAGCATGGCGGTGCAGTAGGGCCCGGCGAGCACCCGGGACAGGTCGAGGACGGTGATCCCCTTGAGTGGTTGCATAGCGTCTTGCCTCCGGTCTTGTTGTTGGCAGTGACATCGAGCGCTGACGGCCGCTCAATATGTATATACATATCTATCGCTAAAGTGACCGGCTTTCCACCCAAACATTCTTACCCCTTCCTCACACAAAACCACAATAGATTGTTTTATAATGTATTTTCAAAAAAACCCCAGACTCTTCCTCGACCAAAGTCTGATGAAAAAAGACGAAACGAGACGCTTGCAGCACAAATTGGTATATACATCTGGAGACGCTATCGGCCCACCCCGGCATCGAAGGCTCTAGCCGTAGAACATCCGGAAGCCTGGCATCGAGGGCAACGCCAGGGAGGTCTGGAGTGAGGGGCATCAAACGTTCGTCAGCGCTGCCGGAAGAGATCGAAGGAACAGCCAGGAGAGAGACAGGAGGAACAGTCAGGAGGAACAGTCAGGAGGAACAGTCAGGAGGAACAGTCAGGAGGAACAGTCAGGAGGAACAGTCAGGAGGAACAGCCAGGAGGGAAAGCCAGGAGGGACAGGTGGCAGGAGAGCCTGGAAGAACAGATGGGCGAGAAGAACAACGGTGGAAAGCTCAGGCACTGCATGGCACGGCGCCTCAGCTAGGGCTTGTCTGAAAAGTGCCTGCGCTCGGTAATACGGCGTTAAAAATCGGCTGGTGCGCCAGCCCGGTCAAAATGCTCATTTACACCCCGTAAACTGCGCTTTCTCACCGATTTTTGCCTTGTCTAACCTTCGCTCGTCGACTTTTCGGACAGCGCCTAGAACCATAGCCACAACAAAGGCGTGTCGAAGGAAGCCGCCAGCAAAAGAGCGACAAAACGCGAAGGGGGACGTCAGGTATTGCGGGAGGCGTTCAGCTTGTAGCGCTTGCCGGGATGCAGAAGCTGGGTGTAGCTGATCAACAGCTCTCCTGACCAGGTACGCCGCACCACCAGCAGGCAGGCATCGCTGGGAGACATCTCCAGCAGCGCCGCCTCCTCGTCACTTGGCAGCATCGCCTCGACGCTGTTCTCGACATCGGTGACCGGATAGCGCGCCACCAGGATGGCGTTGGGCGTCTGGCGCTCGAAGTCCTGCTGCAGGTAGTCCGGCGCCAGCTTCGGGTTGACGTGGCGTCGCTCGAGCTGGATCGCCACGCCATTTTCCCGATGCACGATCTCGGAGTAGAACACCCGGGTCCCGGTCCTCACCCCCAGAAAGACGGCGACCTCTTCGGATGCGGCCACCTCCTTCAAGGCGATGATCTGGCTTGAGTGCTCGCCGCCTCGCAGGCGGATCTCGTCGGCGATATTGCGGATGTCGAACAGCGACGATTCAGACTTGCGCTGACTGACGAAGGTACCGGACCCCACCCGGCGCACCAGCAAGCCCTTCTGTACCAGATCGCGTATGGCCTTGTTGGCGGTCATGCGGCTGACCCCAAACTGGGTGGCCAGCGCATTCTCGGCAGGGATTCGATCACCGGCGACGTAGGCCCCGCTCTCGATCTCGGACAGCAGATATTCCTTTATTCTTGCGTAGCTGGGCCGCGAGCTTGCCATGCAACGTCCTGTGGGCAATGGGAAACGCCAAGTGTAGTCATGTCTCTGACGCCAAGGAAAGCGAAAACCTGTCGCCATCTGAGCCAGTCATTGTCCGGGAATTCCGAATAGTGTGTTTGGCGGCCGCCGGTGTTTCACGACTCCATAGCACGCTAAGGTGTTGCCATTGATGAACACCTAACGGGAGATCCCATGAAAGCTATCGGTTACCACGCCCCCGGCCCCATCGACCGCGACGACGCCCTGGTCGATCTGACCCTCGACACGCCTCAAGCCAGCGGCTTTGACCTGCTGGTCAAGGTCGAGGCGATTTCGGTCAACCCGGTGGACGTCAAGATTCGCCAGGCCCGCGCACCCGAAGAAGGCCAGCCTGCGGTAATTGGCTGGGACGCGGTCGGCGAGGTGGTCGCCGTCGGCGACCAGGCCTCACGCTTCGCCGTGGGCGACCAGGTCTGGTACGCCGGCGATATCTCCCGCCCGGGCACCAACAGCGAGTACCACCTGGTCGACGAGCGCATCGTCGGGCATGCGCCTCGCTCCATCCCCACCGCCCAGGCAGCGGCGCTGCCGCTCACCACCCTGACCGCCTTCGAGATGCTGTTCGATCGCCTGCGGGTGCTTGATCCGGTCCCCGGTGCCGCCCGTGCGGTGCTGGTGATCGGCGGTGCCGGCGGCGTGGGTTCCATCACCATCCAGCTGTTGCGTGCCTTGACCGACCTGCAGATCATCGCCACCGCCTCACGCCCGGAGACCCAGGCCTGGGTGAAGGAACTCGGCGCCCACCATGTGATCGACCACAGCCAACCGCTGCCCGAACAGGTCGAGGCGCTGGGCCTGGGTGCGCCAGCCTTCGTCTTCTCGACCAACTATTCGGAGCACTATGCCCCCCAGGTGGCCGAGTTGATCGCCCCCCAGGGCCGCTTCGGGCTGATCGATGACCCAGAGACGCTGAACATCACGCCGTTCAAGCCCAAGGCGGTGTCGATCCACTGGGAGCTGATGTTTACCCGCGCGCTCTTCACCACCGACGACATCGCCCGCCAGGGCGAGATCCTCGACAAGGTGGCGGGGCTGATCGACACGGATCGGATTCGCTCCACCGCCACCGACAGCTACGGCACCATCAACGCCGACAACCTCAAGCGCGCCCATGCGCTGATCGAGAGTGGCAAGGCCAAGGGCAAGATCGTGCTCGAAGGTTTTTAAGGCGCAGACGAAAAGACGCCCGCCCCGCTCGGCAGTGCCGAACGGGGCGGGCGTCTTGCGCAGCGAAGACGGTCCGATCGAATCGATACCACGATCCGCATCAGTCGAGCTCCAGAACCTCGGACTCGAACCTCGGCCTCGCACCTTCCACTCTGCGGTCAGGACAGGCGTTCGCGGAAGTCCTGATAGCCGAACTCGCGGATCACCCTGAGCTCACCGGTCTCTGAGTTCCACACCGCAATGGCCGGCAGGCGCGTGCCATTGAAGGTGGTGGTCTTGACCATGGTGTAGTGGGACATGTCCTTGAAGATCAGCTTCTGACCGATCTCAAGCGGCTCGGGGAAGCTGTAGTCGCCGATCACGTCCCCGGCCAGACAGGTCAGCCCGCCCAGTCGGTAGGTTTGCGGGTACTCGCCTGGCTCCCCCGCCCCCAGCAGACCAGGGCGGTAGGGCATCTCCAGCACGTCCGGCATATGGCAGGTGGCCGAGGTGTCGAGGATCGCCTGGTTCAGCGCATTGAAGCTCGTGTCCAGCACCGTGGTCACCAGCACCCCGGAACCGATGGCAATCGCCTCGCCGGGCTCCAGATAGACCTGCACCTGGTGACGCTCGGCGAAGTCACGCACGCAGCGGATCAGGTCGTCGCGCTGGTAGTCGGGACGGGTGATATGGTGGCCACCGCCGAAGTTGACCCACTGCATGCGCCCGAGCAGATGGCCGAAGCGCTCTTCCACCGCCGCCAGGGTACGCTCGAGCGGCGGGAAGTCATGCTCGCACAGGGTATGGAAGTGCAGGCCGCTGATGCCGTCGAGGCTCTGCTCGTCGAGCTCGGACAACGGGATACCGAGCCGCGACCCCGGTGCGCAGGGATCATAGATCGGCACATCGCCCTCGGAGTGCTCCGGATTGATGCGCAGCCCGAAGCGCAGCCCCGGACGACGCGCCAGCGCCTCGCGCACCAGCGGCTGGGCCCGCCGCCACTGGGCCGAGCTGTTGAACACCACATGGTCGGCGATCTTGAGGATCTCGGCCAGATCGGCGTCGCTGTAGGCGGCACCGAAGACGTGGACCTCGCCACCATAGTGCTCACGCCCGAGCTGCGCCTCGTGCAGGCCGCTGGCGCAGGTGCCGCTCAAGTAGCGCGACACCATCGGCGCGAAGTGCCACATGCTGAAGGCCTTGAGCGCCGACAGCACCTTGGCACCGCTGGCCTCGGCGACCTCGGCGAGGATCGCCAGGTTGCGCTCCACCGCCACCTCGTCGACGACGTAGCAGGGTGACGGCAGCGCTTCGGCGTCCAGCCGCGTGATATCCGTGAACTGAAGGATCTCCACGCCTTAGAGGTCCTCGCCCTTCTGCACGTCCAGACGGAACGACGGATCCAGCTCGATGACCTTCCACGGCAGACCGTACTCGTTCATGTCGGCCATGAACGGATCGGGATCGCACTGTTCCATGTTCCACACGCCCGGACGCTTCCAGTGGCCCTCGAGGATCATCTTGGCGCCGATCATCGCCGGCACGCCGGTGGTGTAGGAGATCGCCTGGGACTTCACCTCGGCGTAGCAGTCCTGGTGGTCGCAGATGTTGTACAGGTACATGACCTTTTCCTGGCCATCCTTCTTGCCGCGCACCACGGTGCCGATGCAGGTCTTGCCCTTGGTGCGCGGACCCAGGGTGGAGGGGTCGGGCAGCAGGCTGGCCAGGAACTGGATGGGCACGATCTGCTGGCCGTTATACTCCACCGGCTCGATGCCGGTCATGCCGACATTCTTCAGCACCTCCAGGTGCTTGAGGTAGCTGTCGCCGAAGCTCATCCAGAACTGGGCGCGCTTGAGGCTCGGGAAGTGCTTGGACAGCGACTCCAGCTCCTCGTGGTAGAGGCGGTAGATGTTGTAGTCACCGACCTCTTCGGGGCAGCTGAAACGCGCCATCTTGGACATCGGCGGCGTGGTAACGAACTCGCCATCTTCATAGTGGCGGCAGTCCGCGCTGACCTCCCGGATGTTGATCTCCGGATTGAAGTTGGTGGCGAAGGGGTAGCCATGATCGCCGCCGTTGACGTCGATGATGTCCAGCTCCTCGATCTCGTCGAAGTAGTGCTTGGCGAGATAGGCGGTGAACATGTTGGTGGCGCCCGGATCGAAGCCGCTGCCGAGCAGCGCGGTCAGGCCGGCCTGCTTGAAGCGATCCTGGTAGGCCCACTGCCACTTGTACTCGAACTTGGCGGTATCCAGCGGCTCGTAGTTGGCGGTGTCGAGGTAGTGCACGCCGGCGGCCAGGCAGGCATCCATGATGCTCAGGTCCTGGTAGGGCAGCGCCACGTTGATGACCAGCTCCGGCTTCTCGGCTTCGAGCAGGGCAGTCAGCTCGGCGACGTTGTCGGCGTCGACCTGGGCTGTGCGAATCGGGCGCGGCAACTGCTCGGCGATGGCCTTGCACTTGGACTCGGTGCGACTGGCCAACAGGATATCGGTAAACACCGATTCAAGCTGCGCACACTTGTGAGCGACGACACTGCCCACACCGCCGGCACCGATGATGATCACTTTTGACATAACAATACGCTCCCGCCTGAGTACAACGACCCGTCAAGATGGATAGGCCCGGTCGAGGTGAGCCGAATCGCGACCCACGAGGCTCGTCCACCCGACGAGCCCCCTACCCTACTACCGGACGGCGCATGCTAACCAGATTTGCCGTTTCACGCCACGGCTTTTCGCCCCTTGCCTGTGCGTCGCCGAGGTGGACGTCAAGGCGTGCCACCGACCTGGCGACAGTGTAGTCAATCACCACCAGATGACAGCTTGATGTGACGCTGTCGAGCGCCTGGTGCGAGCCCATGAACGAGCCGCCCTCACCTCGCGCCAGCACACGCCAGCACACTCCAGCTCACTCCAGCCCACTCCACCTCACGCCAGCTCACTCCACTTCAGGCCACCTGACGTCACTTGCCCCAGGCGCTACCCGACGCTACAGAGCGCGCACGCCACCCATCAATCCACAAAAAAAAGACTACGTAGTCACTAAATTAAACTAAAGTATATTTAATTACTATTCAGCAACTTACTTCACATACATGGATCATGGAATTTTCTATTGTTGAATACGTATGTCGTTTGGATTTACAAGTGTGCACTCCGCAGCGCCACCACCTCGAGCGCCGCCGATTGCCCCTCGCTGCCGGCCAGGGGCTCACAACGACAACAGGAGAGCTCCATGCGCCACTTTCACCCCCTTCCCTTCAGCCTGACCGCCCTGACCGCCGCTGTCGGTCTTGGCCTGTCCGCTACCGCCCTGGCCCAGCAGGAACGCACCATCGACGTCAGCCTGCCGCTGGGACCCGAGTCACAGCAGGGCATCGGTATCCTCAAGTTCGGCGAGGAACTTGAGCGCCTGTCGGATGGCCGTCTGACCATCGAACCTCACTACGACAACGCCCTGGGCGCCGAACGTGAGGTCATCGAAGGCATGGGGCTTGGCATCATCGACGCCGGCATCGCCTCTACCGGTCCCATGGGCGGTTTTGTCGACGAGTTCCTGCTGTTTGACCTGCCCTACATCTTCGAGGACCACGAGCACGCCTACGGCTTCCTCGACAGCGAACACGGCGAACAGCTCGCTCAACTCGCCGAAGAGCAGATGAACGTCAAGTTCCTGGCCTGGATGGAAAACGGCTTCCGCCACAACACCAACTCGGTACGCCCGCTCGAGCACCCGAGCGATCTCGACGGCATCAATCACCGCACCCAGGAAAGCCGCGTTCAGGTGGACACCTGGGAAGCGCTGGGCGCCAACGCCACGCCGATGGCCTGGACCGAGGTCTACACCGCGCTGCAGCAGGGGGTCATGGACAGCCAGGAAAACCCGCTGGCCACCATCTACGACGTCAACTTCTACGAGGTCCAGGACTACCTGAACATCACCCAGCACGTCTATTCGCCGGCGCCGCTGATGATGAGCCTGAACCTGTTCAACTCGTTCAGCAAAGAAGATCAGCAGATCATCCTCGAAGCCGCGCAGATCGCACTGCCGGTGCAGCGTGAGGCCAGCCAGGAGCTGGAGCAGCGCTACAAGGGCGAACTGGCGGAACTCGGCATGACCGTGACCGAGCCGGACCTGGGCCCCTTCCGTGAGGCCGTCCGTCCGGTGATCGACAAGTGGGCACCGACCGTGGGCGAGGACCTGGTCGACGCCGCGATCAACTTCGACCACTAAGCAACAAGGCGCCCGCCGAGCCCATGGCAAGGCGGGCGCCGTCTCTTCCTGCGAGGCATCCCATGCAATCCTTCCTGCAATTCGTCAACGCCGGGATCGGGCACTTCAACCGCTTGATCGGCTGGGGCCTGGCGCTGCTGCTGCTGGTCATGACCGTACTGATCTTCTGGCAAGTCTTCGCCCGATTCGTGGTCGGCAGTCCCTTGTTCTTCTCCGACGAGATCGCGCGCTTTTCGATGCTCTGGCTGACCTTTATCGGTGCCGGCTACGCCTACCGCAAGGGCACCCTGATTTCGGTCGACATCGTGCTGGAGTATTGCGGTGAACGCGTGGGCCGCCTGATGCGCATCCTGGTTGTGCTGTGCTCGGCGGTGTTCGCCTTCGTCATGATCAAGTACGGCTTCGAGCTGGTCGGCCGGGTCTCCAGCCAGACCGCCCCCAGCACCCGTATTTCGATGATGTGGCCTTACCTCGCCATCCCGGCAGGCGGCATCGTGATCATGGTCAATAGCCTCGGCCTGCTGATCGACGAAGCCCTGGGCCAACCGGTCCACCACCATCAGGAGGTGAACTGACCATGGCACTGTTACTGTTCGTCCTGCTGATTTCCCTGTTCATTCTTGGCGTCCCCATCGCCTTCTCGCTGGGCTTGGCCTCGGCCATCACCGTCTGGCATGGCGACCTGATGCCGATGCTGATCGTCGCCCAGCAGATGCTGGCCTCGGTCAATTCCTTTCCGTTGATGGCGATCCCGTTCTTCATCCTGGCGGGCTACCTGATGCAGGGTGGCGGCATCTCCAAGCGTCTGGTCGACTTTTCCAACACTCTGGTGGGCAGCATGACCGGCGGCCTGGCCATGGTGGCCATCGTCACGTCGCTGTTCTTCGCGGCGATCTCCGGCTCCGGCGCCGCCACCACCGCCGCGATCGGCGCCATCCTGATTCCCGCCATGCTGTCCAAGGGCTATCCCGGTGGCTACGCCGCCGCCAACCAGGCCGCCTCCGGCGCCCTCGGCGTGATCATCCCGCCCAGCATCCCGCTGATTCTCTACGGCATCGCCGCCAACGTTTCGGTGGGCGACATGTTCATCGCCGGTATTCTGCCGGGCATCCTGGTGACCCTGACCCTGCTGGTGTTTGCCTACTTCTTTGCCCGTGCCAATGGGCTTGGCGGCGGAGAAAAAAGCTCGCTCGGCGACGTCTTTCGCGCCGGTAAAAAGGCGATTCTGGCCATCCTGATGCCGGTGATCATCCTCGGTGGCATCTATGGGGGTGTCTTTACGCCCACCGAAGCCGCCGTCATCGCGGTCGCCTACTCCTTCGTCATCGGCACGCTGATCTACCGCGAGATCAAGTTCGCAAGCCTGGTCGGCATCCTCAAGCAATCCGCCGTGACCACCGCGGTGGTGCTCAGCATCATCGGCGCCGCCGGGCTCTATGGGCGCATCCTGCAAAGCCTGCGGGTCCCCGACATGATCTCGGACTTCGTGATCTCGGCCATCGACAGCCCGCTTCTGTTCATCCTGCTGGCGAACCTGTTGCTGCTTCTGGCCGGCATGTTCATCGAAGCCGCCGCCGCCATCCTGATCTTCGTGCCGATCCTGCTGCCGATCGCGGTGAGCTACGGCTTCGACCCGATCCACTTCGGCATCATCATGGTGGTCAACCTGGCCATGGGCATGTTCACCCCGCCGGTCGGGCTCAACCTCTTCGTCGCCTCCCAGATCACCAACATCGGCATCGCTCGTCTGACCTGGGCGGTCATGCCCTTCGTCGCGATCGTGCTCGCCAACCTTCTGATCATCAGCCTGCTGCCGGTGTTGTCCACCTGGCTGCCGTCGCTGTGACCCCACACAAGGAGAACACCATGAACGTCGTTGAAAGCCTCACCCCGCGCCAGGGACTGCGCGTGCTGGTCACCGCCGGCGCCTCCGGCATCGGCCTGGCCATCGCCAAGGCCTTCGTCCAGGCCGGCGCCAGGGTCCACGTCTGCGACATCGACAGCGAGGCCCTGGCCGCCCTGCCAGACGGCATCACCCATACCCGTTGCGACGTCAGCCGCGAGGACGAGGTCGCCCGCCTGTTCGATGACGCCCGCGCACTCGGCGGTCTCGATGTGGTGGTCAACAACGCCGGGATCGCCGGCCCCACCGCGGGCATCGACGAGATCGATCACGCAAGCTGGACCCAGACCATCGACATCAACCTGAACGGCCAGTACCGCGTCGCCCACCGCGCCGCGCCGCTGCTGCGCGAAAGCCAGGGACTGCTGGTCAACCTGGCCTCGGTAGCCGGACGGCTTGGCTTCGCCTACCGCACGCCCTACGCCGCGAGCAAGTGGGCGGTGGTCGGCCTGACCAAGAGCCTGGCCTGCGAGCTCGGCCCGGACGGCGTGCGGGTCAATGCCATCCTCCCGGGCATCGTGCGCGGGCCACGCATCGAGAAGGTGATCGAGGACCGCGCCGCCAAGCGCGGCATCAGCTACGCCGAGATGGAAACGGAGAACCTGTCGAAGATCTCCATGCGGCGCATGGTCGAGCCCACCGATATCGCCGCCATGGCGCTGTTCCTGGCGGCGCCGGGGGGCACCAACATCAGCGGCCAGGCACTCAGCGTCTGCGCCAACGTCGAATCCCTGTGACCACGGAAGCCTCCTTATGACCAGACCCGTAGGTATTCTCGGCGCCGGCCTGATCGGCCGCGCCTGGGCCATCGTGTTCGCCCGAGCCGGCATCGACGTGTGCCTGCATGACGCCGCAGACGAGGCGCTCGAGCGGGCCCGCGACGCCATCGCCACCTCCCTCGACGACCTCCACCAGGCGGGGCTGATCGAGGACCCGGAGCGGGCGATGTCGCGTATCCGCTACGACAGCGACCTGGCATCGGCCATGGCCGGGGTCGGCTACGTGCAGGAGTGCGGGCCGGAAGATGTCGAGACCAAACGGCGCATCTACAGCGACCTTGAAGCCGTGGTGGCCAAGGACACGGTGCTGGCCAGTTCGACCTCCGGTATCGCCGCTTCGCGCTTCACCGATCACCTCCATCACCCTGACCGTTGCCTGGTGGCCCATCCGGTCAATCCCCCCTACCTGATCCCGCTGGTGGAAGTGGTGCCGGCGCCGGCCACCGGGCAAGCCGCGGTGGCGTCCACCATGGCGCTGATGGAGCAGGCCCGGCAGACACCGATCCTGGTCAACAAGGAAGTCCCTGGCTTCGTGCTCAATCGCCTGCAAGGCGCCCTGCTCAACGAGGCGCTGAGACTGTTCGCAGACGGGGTGTGCTCCGCCGAGGATCTGGACAAGACGGTCAAGCACGGGCTGGGCCTGCGCTGGTCGTTCATGGGGCCCTTCGAGACCATCGACCTCAATGCGCCCGATGGCGTGGTCGACTATGGCAACCGCTATGGGCCGCTGTATCGCGACGTCGACCGCGAGCGCGGTGACGACGATCCCTGGCAAGCCACGACCCTGGCGGCACTCGACCAGCAGCGCCGTCAACAACTGCCAGCCCAGCGCCTGGGCGAGCGACAGGCCTGGCGCGACCGACGCCTGATGGCGCTGATCGCCCACCAGCAGACGCTGGCAAACGATTGACCCGGGCCAACGACGGACCCAGACCAGCCACTGTCCCACCTTACCCGCCTATCCATCATTCAAGGACCCGACCCATGGCAAAGCAACGCAAGGTCATCATCACCTGCGCGGTCACCGGCGCGATCCACACCCCGTCCATGTCGCCGCACCTGCCGGTCACCCCGGAAGAGATCGCCGAGGCAGGCATCGCCGCCGCCGAGGCCGGCGCCTCGATTCTGCACCTGCATGCGCGTGATCCCGACAACGGCAAGCCGACCCAGGACCCGGCCATGTTCGAGCGCTTCCTGCCCCACATCAAGGACGCCTGCGACGCGGTCATCAACCTCACCACCGGTGGCAGTCCGCACATGACGGTGGAGGAGCGCATGCGCCCGGCCATGGAGTTCAAGCCCGAGCTTGCCTCCATGAACATGGGCTCGATCAACTTCGGGCTGTTCCCGATGCTCGACCGCTACGCGTCGCTTGAGCACCAGTGGGAGCGTGAGCACCTGGAGAACAGTCGCGACCTGGTGTTCAAGAACACCTTCGCCGACATCGAGAAGGCGATGACCCTGGGCGCCGAGAACGGTACCCGTTTCGAGTGCGAGTGCTACGACATCGGACACCTCTATTCCCTGCGCAACCTGCTCGACCGCGGCGTCATCGGCGGCCGCGTGTTCGTCCAGAGCGTGTTCGGCATCCTCGGTGGCATCGGTCCTCACCCGGAGGACGTGATCCACATGCGGCGCACCGCGGACCGGCTGTTCGGCGACGCCTACGAGTGGTCGGTGCTGGGCGCCGGCAGCAGCCAGATGCGCATCGCCGCCCAGGCCGCCGCCATGGGGGGACACGTGCGGGTCGGGCTCGAGGATTCGCTGTGGCTGGGCCCGGGCAAGCTGGCCGAGACCAACGCAAGCCAGGTCGCCAAGGTGCGCGAGATCCTCGAGGGTCTGTCGTTTGAGGTGGCGACCCCGGACGAAGCGCGTCAGATGCTGGGACTCAAGGGCGCCGACCAGGTCGGCTTCTAGGGAGACGGACGATGACCCTGTATCGACTCGGGGGCGAGGCCCCCGATATCGCCGCCAGCGCACTGGTGTTCGACGAGGCCACGCTGATCGGCGACGTACGCCTGGGTGAGCGCGTCAGCGTGTGGCCCGGGGCCGTGCTTCGTGGCGACAATGCGCCTATCGTGGTGGGAGACGACAGCAACCTGCAGGACGGCTGTGTGGTTCACTCGGACCCCGGCTATCCGGTTACCATGGGACGCCAGGTCACGGTGGGTCACCTGGCCATGCTGCACGGCTGCCGCATCGGCGATGACGTGCTGGTGGGGATGAATGCCACGGTACTCAACGGTGCCGACATCGGTGATCGATGTATCATCGGCGCCGGCGCGCTCGTCACCTCGGGCAAGCGCTTTCCCCCTGGCTCGTTGATCGTCGGCAGTCCAGCCAAGGTGGTCAGAGAACTGACCGAGGACGAGATACAGTCGGTGCGCGAAAATGCCAGCGTCTACACCGACAAGATCGCCGCCTATGCGTCTCTGGAGCCTGTCGAGCCGGCGTGATCGCCGGCCATTTCTGCCACCCGACACGACATGACTCGATGAAAAAGAAATCCGTCACCTCACACGATGTCGCCCGTCTTGCCGGGGTCTCGCAGTCTGCCGTCAGCCGGACCTTTTCGCCGGATGCCAAGGTGTCGGACAAGACCCGCAAGAAGGTCATGGAAGCGGCGCGGCAACTTGGCTATCGGCCCAACACCATCGCCCGCTCTCTGATCACGCGATCGAGTCGCACCATCGCGGTGGTCGTCTACAGCCTCGAGAATCCCTTCTACAGCTATATGCTGGAAAAGGCGTCCCGCTTCTTCAAGCAGCAGGGTTACCACCTGCTGCTGTTCTCGGCGTCCAGCAGCGACGGCTTCGATGACGTGCTCGACGACATCCTGAGAAGCCAGGTCGAAGGCATCCTGATGCTGGCAATTACCCTCAATGACGACCAGGCGGCTCTGGTCTGCGACTACGGCATTCCGGTGGTAATCATCAACCGTACGGTCGACTACGCGGGCATCAGCCAGGTCGCCTGTGACAACTTCCAGGGCGGCTACTGGGCGGGCCGCCACCTGGTCTCGCTGGGCCATCGCCGCATCGCCTACCTGTCTGGCCTGGTCGATTCCTCCACCGACATCCAGCGTCGAGCAGGCTTTGTCGAGGGCCTGGCCTCCATGGGGGCCGCGCTTCACGACAGCGGCATCGGCCACTATCAATACACCAGCGCCTGCCAGGCCACCCGGCTGCTGTTCGCCAGCACCACGCCGCCCGACGCCCTGTTTGCCGCCAACGACCTGATGGCCATCGCCGCCATGGAAGTCATCCAGAGCGAGTTCTGCCTCAAGGTGCCCGAGGACGTCTCGGTCATCGGTTTCGACGACGTGCCCATGGCCGCCTGGCCGAGCCACTCGTTGACGACCCTGCAGCAGCCGGTACAGACCATGATCATGCGTGCCACCGAATTGCTGCTGGCCCAGATCGACCAGCCGGACACCCCACCACAGCAGATCACCCTGCCAGTCACGCCGATGCTGCGCGGCAGCGTCAGGCGGCCTTCAGGCGACGTCAACGACACCTAGTGAAGCGAAGCGACCCTCTCGCCATCCGCCGACGCATGCGTGAGCATGCGCCGGCGAATGGGCCAGCGCCTATTCCACCTCGAGCTGTCCATGGTCGATCAATCGATCGAGGAAGGCGTCGCTGGATGCTCCGCCCATGCGCACGCCGGCGAGGACGATAAACTGATCGGCGCCGGCGCCGTGTGCGCCGATACCACCATCAGACTTGACCGCGATGACAGTATCGCCACCCTCCTGACTGGCGTGCAGGAAGTCCGACACCTGGTGGTCACGGGCGTCATCGAGCAGATCAGACAGATCGAGCCGATCTGCCTCGGGGTTGCGGGCGGTGTTGCCCAGGGTGAAGTCCTTGATCTCGTCCTCTGCAGGCCTGCGCACACTGCCCGCATCCCCCGCCTCGTAGCCAAAGGTGTCGGCGCCAAAGCCGCCCCACATCACGTCGCCACCGCGACCGCCGATCAGCACGTCGTCACCACCACCGCCGATCAGCACATCGCCCCCCCCCTTGCCCAAGCAGGGTATCGTTGCCGCCATCGACACGGTCTGTATCCATCAGCTCCCGGTAGTGGTCCTGGATATAGGCAATGATCTCGGCATCGCTCGCCTCGGCGCCATTGCCATGGTGAACCGACCACTTGAGGTACTCGGTCAGCCCTTCGTAGCCGAGGCCGTCGTGGCTGCCGGCGGCAAAGCTCTCGTGGGTATCGCCGTCTCTCCAGCGAAGGTGGTCGGAGTTGACGGTGTCGCCAAACAGAATATCGGCCTTCACCCCGCCGGCAAGCACATCGTCACCGAGCACCTCGAGCGGTGCGTCGGGGCCACCCTGCGCCAGCGCGGCGTTCAGTACCTCCTGGGTGTTGACGATGACCGACTCACCGGCGGGTGACGTCCACTCGGTGCCGTCCTGCAGGGTGATGGTGCGAGTCCCCTGGGTCTCGGTATTGTCGAAGATGTCCAGATAGTCCTTGCGCAGCAGACCCGCAGGATCCGGCTCCCCCGCGACCTCTTCACCGATGCCGAAGGTATGCACCTCGGACAGCCGACCGAGTTGAAGGAACTGTTGATACGCCTTGTGGACAGGGGTAAAGGCCCCCGCCACATCGCTCTCCACGATGTGTCCACCCTCCCGGTAGGCTGTCGGGAGACCATCGGTCAGGAACAGGGTCAGCGACCTGTCACCTTCATCTTCCTTTGCGACATGGTATTTTCTGGCGGCGGAGAGGGCTGCCTGATAGTTGGTGGAGCCCTGGGCCGCCGCACCGTTGACGTAAGCGATAAGGCCAGCCACGTTATGTTCGTTCAGACCATCGACCGCTCTGGGTGAATGCGCCTTGTCGTCAAAACGCACCACTTGTACGTCCACATTTCCGTCGTGACCCGCCAGACGTGTGAGCAACAGATTGACGTTCTGCTGCAATAGCTGTAGCCGACTAAGACCATCCGTGCCGGACGGCTGGCGCATGCTGCCGGACTCGTCGATCAGGATCGAGATGTTGTAGTCGACACCTGACGCAATCAATCCCTGCTTGCCGCCCAGGTCGCCGATCAGGACGTCATCACCCGGGCCGGTCGACCCATGATTATCCCCATTGTCACCGACATAGAGTTCGCCAGCTTCCCGGCCCGCCATCACATCGACCGTCAGTGACGCCGAGGTGATATCACCGTCGCCATCGGTGCCGTTGTAGTCGATCACTGCGTCACCGGCGAAGCCCTGGTGCGGGACGAAGGTCAGGGTGCTGTCGGGGTTGATGGTGACGCTGCCGACGCCAGCACCACCCTGAACGCTGGCCCTGATGACATCGCCCGGGCCATCGGCACCATGCTCATCGTTGGCCAGCACATCCACACGCACCGGCGTGCCGCTGGCGGTAGTGGCACTGTCGTCATGGGCGATTCCGCTGTCGTCATCGATGATGATCTGCACAGCTCCGTCAGCGCTGTCGCCGTCCCCATCGGTGACGGTGTAGCCCACCGTGAACTTGATATCGTCTTCAAACGTACTGCTGCGGTGGTCCAGCGGACCTTCGACAAACAACTTGTAATAGGCCGTTTCAGGGCCATGCAGTATCCAGATAACGCGGTCACCGTTGTCGTCGAAACCTTCCAGCGAACGACCGTTGCCACTGAGCTGCCAATTGATCGGGACGCCGCCGGAAGTCAGTGCCGGCAGCCCGGCGGTGTGCCAGGTGAAGGAGCTCACGCCGTCGTTACCGACGTCATAGTTCAAACGAGCGGCAGTAAAGCTCTGGAAAGTCAAGGCGTCGCCTACGCCACCTCGAATGCCGCCGGGCAGGCCCTCTTCGTCAACCACCGACCTGATCAGACCGGCGGTCGGGGTATGGTCGTGTGGACTGTCGATCGAGGTGTAGGTGCTCGCATTGTCTGTTTCGGAATCGGTATTCATGACAGTCTCCTGTCCTTGGGTGGGTCGAAATTCGCGTATGGCTCCTTGAAGCTAGGTGGTCGATACCGACCTCGACACTGGACTGGTGGCCACCACTTTTCGTCCCATTACTCCTCGATTCCTGGTGCCAACCGCGACTTTCATAAAAAACCGACACTTGCGAATCAGCAAAAAACCACTTCGCATAAAAAGCCACACGAAAGAAAATTCACGAAATCTCTTACCAACTGATAAATAACAACTTTCTGTTTTTCCACCGATTTGAAAATATGAGATTCCGGCATCGAAAAACTCGAAACAACACAGTTCTGTAGGCCGGTTCAACGCCGGCGCTACCATGGCTTATAAAAGCCAACATATCACCTTGTAGGTCACCGCCACCTTTTTGGAATATTGATCGATCAACATTGATCACACGACAGGACAAACACCCATCAATCATCGATAAGTCGAGGCAGAATTTCAGCCGGTTTATCGACTTAAAAAAGACGCAAAAAAATATTGCGATAGCCGACAAGACATCACCCAGCCAAAGGCCGGGTGATCGAAGGGGATCTTCGCTGGAGTGATCCACCGCTGACTCCACTCTCTACTCCACTGCCTACTCCACCAGCAGCGCGGCCTCCTGGCCGATGCGCTCCAGCGTGGTGTCGCCTGCGCCCGGCACACCGGCACCGTTCAGGACCAGCGCTTGTTCGCTGTCTGCGCCACTGCCACTGCCGCCACCACTGCCTCCACCACTGCCCCCTGCCGACGCGGGGCCTACGCTGTCGGTCTGGTCCTGTTCCGGAGGCAGCCAGACCGATACCTCCTCGTCGCTCTCGTCATCAAGCAATTCCGACAGCGCCAGCCGGTCCGTCTGGGCAGCGACTTCCTCGCCTGTCACAAGCACACCTGTGTCGCCAATGGCAGAGGCACTGACGTCAGCATCCGCTGGCGCTGGCGCTGGCGCCACGTTGGCTCTAGCGAAACTGCGAGCCTCATCGTATTCGCTATCAGCAGCATCTACCCAGAGACTCGTTTCACTGATAAAGCCCCCGTCGTACAAGAACGTCACCGTATGATCGGGATTGATCGTCACCTGGCCACCATCACCGCTGGAGACTCTCACCTTCAGGGAACCGTAGCCATCGCCGCCGAAGTTCACCAAATCGAGGGTCACCGGAATGCCGCTATAAAAGGTAAAGCCTTCCAGATCAGCAGTGATCACAGGCGTGTCGTCATCTACCGTCAGCCGGAGTTGTCCTTCAGCAGTATCGCCGTCACCGTCGGTAATGACGTAGCCGACCGCGACATTGATATCACTCTCCCCAAGGTCATCTTTGTGGTCCAACGGACGATACAGCTCGACGCGGTAGTCGCCGCTGTCGATATCGGTCATCTCGATGCCAATCACAGTATTACCGTCGCTATCGGAGGCCAGGAGGCTGTGGCCGGAGCTACCGAGTGACCAGGCCAGGGGGCGTCCTTGCGACGTTAAAGACGGCATGCCTTCTGTCGTCCAGCGGAAGCTGCCACGCCCTCCCTCACCGAAGTCATAGCCCAGCGAACCGGTCACCACGGTCTGCTCACCGGGAACGTCATTGAAACCGCCGGGGTTGCCGCCGAGGCCATCCTCATCGACGACGGCCTCGGCCACCATGGTGGCGGGGTCGCCATCGGTTTCCGGGGTCGTCGGTCTGGTGGGGTCGCCACCCGTCACATCGATAGAGAGCGTCGCCTCGCTGCTGTCACCGTCGTTGTCGCTGCCGCTGTAGTCGATCTCCGCCACGCCGGAGAAGCTCGGGTTGGGTATGAAGGTCACGGTGTCATCGGCATTGACCGTGATGCTGCCGACCCCTGCCCCTCCCTGAAGGCCAAACCCGCCGATGCTCCCCGGCCCATCGGCGCCATATTTATCGTTGGTGGACACATCCACGGTAATCGGGGTGTCACTGTCGGTACTGGCGCTATCATCGCTGGCGCTGCCGGCGTCGTCGTCGACAAAGAGCAGGAAGACACCCTCGGCACGGTCCCCGTCGCGATCGGTGACGGTATAGCCAACCTCTAAGGCGCGGTTATCCTCTACAACATAAGACAACGAGGGGGACGGCTCGTGATCCAACGGCTGGAACAGCGCCACTCGATAGCTACCGCTGGCAACATCGGTCAATTGCACCGAGATCACCCGGTCGCCACTGCTATCTACGCCCAGCAGCGAACGCCCGTTACCGCTTAACTGCCAGGTCACCGGATCTCCGCCGGTCGTCAGCGTCGGCAGATCGTCGCTATGCCAGGTAAAACCACCCTGACCGTTATTTCCGAAGTTGTAGCCCAGCAAGCCGGTGGCGACGGTGCGTTCGGTGGCAACATCCCCATCTCCTCCCGGGATACCGCCTGGCAGCCCGTCTTCGTCGACGAAGGTCCTGACAGGGACAGTGTTCGGATCGTCATCGGTTTCCGGGGTAGTCGGGATGTCATCGGTTTCGACGTCCACGACAAGCGTGCCGGTACTGATGTCACCGTCGCCGTCCATTGCGTCATAGTGAACACGCGCAACGCCAGAGAAAGACGAATCGGATTCAAAGGTCAAGGTACTGTTAGGGTGGATCTTGAGGGTGCCGACGCCGTCGGCGCCACCCTGAATGCGGGCGCCGACAAGACGTCCCGGCCCATCGGCGCCGAACTCATCATTGGCCAGCACATCCACCCTGACCCGGTCACCGCTCACGGTGCTGACACTGTCATCGTTGGCGCGAACGCTGTCGTCATTCACGCTGACATTGAGCACGCCTTGCGCAGCCTCGCCGTCACGATCGGTGATCACGTAGCCCAGCGCCATGTCGATACTGTCCTCGCTCATGGCATCATCGTGATCAAGCGGTCGGAGCAGTGACACGCGATACTCTGCGTTGAGAATATCGATGATTCTGACGCGCAGGACGCCATTGCCCTCGGTATCGGAGGCCGTCATGGTATGGCCGGTGGCATTGAGCGACCAGCTCAATGGGCGGCCTTGTGACGTCAAGGAGGGCAGACCGTCGGTGCTCCAGCGGAAGGTTCCACGCCCATCAGAGCCAAAGTCATAGCCCAGCGAGCCGGTCACGACGGTCAGCTCGCCTGGCGCATCACCCGGACCACCGGCAACACCACCGGCCAGGCCGTCCTCGTCGACAACCGCGGTGGCGGGTCCGGTGGCTGGATCGTCATCGGTCTCCGGGGTGGTAGGACGATCCGTGCCCTGGTCGACACTGACGCTGAGCTGTCCAGCGGTAATGTCGCCGTCTGCGTCGCTGCCGGTGTAATCAATCAGCGCGGTGCCGCTAAAGCTTGCCTGTGGCACAAAGGTCAACACGCCAGCGCTGGTTAGCGTGACGCTGCCGACATCCGCGCCTCCCTGGACACTGGCAGCGATCACCCGTGCCGGGCCATCGGCGCCGTGGTCGTCGTTGGCCAGCACGTCCACTTCGACCGCTGTCGCGCGATCGGTGCGCGCACTGTCGTCGTTGGCACGACCACGGTCATCATCCACGGTCACGCGCAGCACACCCTCAGCAGTGTCACCGTCAGCGTCGCTGACGCTGTAGCCCACGACGAAGTTGAGGTCGTCCTCGACCCTGGCGTTGGCGTGGTCCAGCGGCCTTGCCACTGCCACCTTGTAGCTGCCGGTCGCCTGATCGACAAGCTGAACCGAGATGGCCCTATCGCCATTGCTGTCAAACCCCACCAGCGAACGACCGTTACCGTTGAGCCGCCAGGTCACCGGATCACCGCCGCTGGTCAGCGACGGCAGGCCGTCGGTGCTCCAGCGAAAGTCTCCCTGGCCATCGCTGCCGAAGTCATAGCCCAGCACGCCCGTCGCGACCGTGAGTTCGGTGGGCGCATCCCTGACACCGCCGTGGATGCCGCCCGCCAGGCCATCCTCGTCGACCACGGCCTTGGCGGGGTTGGACAGGGGGTCGCCGTCGGTCTCCGGAGTGATGGGAATACCGGCATCATCGCTCTTGACCACAACGCGGAGCTGTGCACTGCGGGTATCACCGTCGGCATCGCTCGCGGTGTAGTCGATCAGCGCACTCCCTGAGAAGTCAGGGTGGGGGATAAAGGTCAGGGTGCTGTCGGGATTGATGGTGACGTTGCCAACCGCTGCCCCACCGCGCACGCTGGCGGAGACGAGACCACCCAGGCCATCAGCGCCGTACTGGTCGTTGGCCAGCACGTCCACGCTGATCGGGCTGGCCTTGTCGGTAGTGGTGCTGTCATCGACCAGCAGCATACTATCGTCATCCACGCTGATCCTTAGCTGGCCCTGGGCAGTGTCGCCGTTGCCGTCGGTGATCATGTAGCGAACGGTCAGATCGATATTGTCCTCGAGGCTGGCATCGTCGTGGTCAAGCGGCCGGTGCAGCTCGACACGATAGAGCCCCTGCTCGAGATCGGTGATGCGGACGCTGATCACCTCGTTGCCAAGCGCATCCACGCCCGTCACCTCATGCCCGGTACCGTTGACCAACCAGCTCAACGGGCTACCCTGTGAGCTCAGCGCCGGCAGGCCATCGGTGACCCAGTGGAAGGGAAACAGCCACGGCCCGTCCTTGCCGAAGTCATTGCCCAACGATCCGGTGACGACCCTGGCCTCTCCGGCCACGTCCCCCGGGCCGCCGGCGATGCCACCGGCGAGGCCTTCCTCGTCGAGCACGGCCCGGGCCGAGACGGTGGCAGGGTCGCCATCGCTCAGCGGCGTGATCGGTACATTGTTGCCAGAGGCGCCGACACTGACCTCGACACGTCCGCCGGTCTCATCGCCATCACCGTCAGTGTATCCGAGCTGCAACAAGGCCGTGCCGTGGAACTCGGGATGCGGCGTGAAGGTGGCATAAAAATCACCCTCTTCGTGGCTGACCTGGCCAACGCCATCGCCGCCGACGACCTCGGCGCGAAAGTTGGCGACCCGCTCGAAGTCGGCGCCGATAAGGATGTCATCCCGCAGATCAAACCTGACCGGGGTATCGGTGCCAGTGAAGTACCATCCCCTGTACCCACCACCACGGGGACTGTCGTCGTCCACCAGGATGTCCAGCGAGCCTTGCGCACTATCGCCGTTGCCATCGGTGATGACGTAGCCGACGCTGAAGGTGATGTCGTCTTCCAGGTAGGGGTCGCTGTGATCCAGTCCCTTTAGCAGTTCAACTTTGAAGATGCCCGGCTCCAGGCCCAGGAGCTTTATACTGATCACGTCTACCTGGTCATAGTAGCCGAAAATATTGAGACCGCGGGCCTTGCCGATCAGGCTGTTACCAGCGGCGTTGAGCGACCAGGTCACAGGCTCACCATTCGCACTCAATTCGGGCAAGCCATCGGTGGACCAGCGGAAGCTGCCAGGCCCAGCCTCTCCAAAGTCGTAGCCCAGAAAACCGTCGTAATAGGCTTGGTAGTATCCGATATCGCCGGAACCACCTTCCAGGCCAGTCATTTCATAGGCATACAAGTAAAGCCGGTCCTCATCGACGATGGCGGTGGGCGCCACGTTCTCAGGATCACCGTCGCTGTCCGGGGTGGTGGGGCCGCCGGCGTCGCCACCTTCGACGACGACGCTGAGTGTGGCGGCGGCGGTGTCACCGTCGGCGTCACTGACGACGTAATCGATCAGCACCTCTCTGCCGAAAAGCTCCGGGTGGGGCACGAAGGTCAGGCTGTTGTCGGGGTTGATCGTGATGCTGCCGACCGCTGGCCCGCCGCGCACGCTGGCGTCGATGATGCCCCCAGGGCCATCGGCGCCCAGCCCGTCGTTGTCCAGCACCGCTACCCTGATCGCCGTGTCGACGGCGATTGTGGCGCTATCGTCTCGGGCCACCAGGCTGTCGTCGTCCACCACGATGTCAAGCCTGCCGGCGGCAACGTCTCCGCCACCGTCGGTGACGGTATAGCCCACCTCGATAGAGAGGTCGTCCTCGATGCCCGAAATGACATGATCCAGCGGCTTGTCCAGCGTCACCTTGTAGCGGCCGGTCACCACGTCGACAAGCTGCACCGCGATGACCCTGCCGCCACCGCTGTCGACGCCCAGCAGCGAACGGCCATTGCCGCTTAGCCGCCAGCTCACCGGATCGCCACCGGAGGTCAGTATCGGCAGGCCATCGGTGTGCCAGCGGAAGCCACCCGGACCATCATTGCCGAAGTCGTAGCCCAGCGATCCGATGGTCACGCGACTCTGGGTAGCCGTGTCGCCGGCCCCCCCGGCGATACCGCCTGCCAGGCCATCCTCGTCGACCACCGCCTTGGGCGACCGGGTGTCGGGGTCGCCATCGGTCAGTGGCGTGATCAGCCCGTCAGGATTGACGGCCGCAACAGACACGGTGAGGGTGCCGACGGGGAAGTCACCGTCGCCATCGGAGCGGGCGTAGTCGATAAGCGCATCGCCGGAGAATCCCACAGCGGGAACAAAGGTCAGGGTGCCATCGGGATTGATCGACACGGTGCCCACAGCGTCGCCGCCCTGAACGCTTGCCTGCATGACCTTGCGTACGCCCTCGGCGCCGATCTCGTCGTTGCTCAGCACGTCCACGATGACCGGGGTGGCACTGAGGGTGGCGGCGCTATCGCTGTTGGCGCGGCCGGCGTCGTCATTGACACGGATCTCGAGTACGCCTTCAGCCGTGTCGCCGTCACCATCGGTAACGACATAGTCGATCACAAAGTCGACATTGTCCTCGATACTTGGATCCGAGTGATCCAGCGGCTGGAACAGCTCGAAGCGATATTCACCCGTCGTGATATCGACAAGTTCAAGCCTGAATACCGAGCCGAACTGCGCGTCCTTGGCAATCAAGGTCCGTCCATTATTCACCAGTGACAGGCGCGGCACTTCCCCTCTCACCTCCACATCTACCAAATAGGAGCTACGAATCCAGGAGAAACCAGCAACCCCATCGTCGCCAGCGTCATAACCCAGGAAACCGGTGGCGACCGTTGACTCGCCGGCGATATCGCCGATACCGCCAGCAATGCCCCCGGGCAGACCCTCCTCATCGACGACGACCCTGGCCGGTTGGGTATCGGGGTCGTCGTCGGTTTCCGGAGTGGACCGCGTCGTCGAGGCAGCGTCGCGGACATTGACGGTCAGACCTCCTTGGGTGGTGTCACCATCGCCATCGCTGCTGGTGTAATCGATCAGGGCATCGCCCAGAAAGTCCGGGTGAGGCACGAAGGACAAGCGGCCATCGCCCCGGACCGTGACGCTACCGACATCGGCTCCCCCTTGAACGCTGGCCGCGACAACCCCACCCGAACCGTCGGCACCGAGAACGTCGTTAGCCAGCACGTCGACGATGACCTGGGTGTCCTTGGACGTGGAAGCCCTGTCGTCGTTGGCGCGAGGAGCGTCATCATTGACCGTGACCTCGAGCACGCCGAAAGCGCTGTTGCCAGAGACGTCGACGACGACATAGCCCAACTCGAAGTGAATACTGTCATCGTTGCCAGCGCCTGAGTGATCCAGTGCGGCAATCTGGTCGCGGTCAGCAAAGTGTCTAACGTCAGGCAACCGTACCTCATAGCTGCCGGAGGCTAAGTCGGTAAGCACCACCTCGATGACCGCATACTCCTCCTGGGCGTCACTATCGTAGGCAACCCCACGCACCCTGTGGCTACTAGCGTCAATCAACCATGACACCGGATAGCCGTCGGCGGTCAGACGCGGCAAACTGGCGATATCCCAATCGAAGCTGCTCACCCGTTGAATTTCGTAGCCAGTTTCTTCTGAGCAATCGCTGCCGAGGTCATAGCCCAGCGACCCGGCCGCCACGACCGTTTCGCCTGTGCCTGAGCCGCTGGCACTACCGTAGTAAGAGGCGGCTTCATCGACGATAGCGTGGGCCGGTTCGGTGGTGGGATCGCCATCGGTCTCCGGGGTGGTCGCCACCTCGCTGTTCTCACATTCTCGGATATCGAAGTGGGCCTCGATGTTCACCCGGTCGCCGTCACCATCGATGACAACGATCTGGAACTCGAACGATCCCTCGGCATCGGGGTCGGCCTTGAACACCCAATATTCCAAGTTGACGGCGAGCAGGCCTTTGTCGGTGTCGATCATCGCCCCCAGTGGATATTCGGTGTCGTCACCGGGCAGGCTGACAAAGACCCGGTCGAGCCCTTCTTTGCCAGCATCCATCCTCCAGCGATCGACGACAAAGTTCCCCGGAACGACCGAACTGGGAGTATCGATGCCGTTGTACCCCGAGTAGGTGGGTGGCGCTACATCAACCACATTGATGTCGACCCAGGCCTTCTCTTCCCTGCCCTCGTTGTCGGTGGCGATGAAAGGAAACGATAACGACAGAATGTCGTCGAAATCAGGCCCGGTATGGTCCAGTTTCCGATTCACCGAAACAGTGACCAACTCGTCGTCGTCAGTCAGTTGCAGGATCAGCAGGGCTCTTCCCGGATCCTCGTCCAGCAAACTCTCCTCGAACAGCATCAATCGCTGCCCGTCGGGTGAAATCCGAAACCCCACTGGCTCACCGTCCGCCGTCAGTTCGGGGAGGTCAGGAGCCACCCAGCGATAGGGCTCATTGCTGGCAGGATCTCTGTTGTATCCAAAGTCGTGGTTCAGCCTGAAGCTATAACTCCCACCGCCATCGGTGACAGAGAGAAGGACAGCGGGCTCCACGCCGCGGGTATTCATCAGCGCAGTGGCGCTGGCATTGGCTCTTTCAGTGTCGGTATTCATGGGAGTGTCCTCGCCGCCGGTTGGTGGCGGCAAACAACGAAAACAAGGCAACAAGCACGGTGTGATTCCTGCGTCTGCCTTAAACCTAGGCACTGATTTTCGCTCTCGACACTGGACTGACGAACATCATTATCACTCGAAGCCTCGTTGTTTTCCGACATCAAAAATTTCTTTTTTATAAAACAGATAATTGCGCGTCAGAAAACACCTCAGCCACCAACTCACACTTTGTGATAAAAAATTCACAAATTTTTAAATGATTGATAATTCGACACTTAACTTTATAAATAAATACCAAGGTCGCTGCCATTAAGCGACTACACAATCGATTAAGCACAATTTTGCATGCTTATTCCACGCCTCGGGCAACGATGACTGCGAACAATCACACAAAACACTCTAGATTTTACGTCACGATTTTCTTCCCTTGTCAGTTCGACAACTGAAAAAACAAAAACCACGCTTCCATCTTTCCATAAGCGAGTACACGCCGGCCTTTACGCACGTCGCTATAACGCCATAACAAAAAATTATCACCTTTTGATAAAAACCCCGATTGGCCGAATTAAAGTGCTGATGTTGTGGGTCGAGATCACCGCCCGAAGAACAGCCGATAGTTGCTGCGCTTGCAGGATGCAGTGCACGGCCCTGTCGCTGGGAGGGGGCTGGGAGGGGGCTGGGAGAGAGGGCTGGGAGAGAGGGCTGGGAGCGCTCGTAGCGATGCGAGATAGCCGAGGCGTCTCGTACTCGAGGGAGGCTCGTCGCTATGCAAAAAACATCACCCGGCCAAGGGCCGGGTGATCGAAGGGGACTTTCGCTGGAGTGATCCACCACTTGCTCCACGGCCTATTCGACCGCTTGCTCCACGGCCTATTCGACCGCTTGCTCCACTCTCTACTCCACTGCCTACTCCACCAGCAGCGCGGCCTCCTGGCCGATGCGCTCCAGGGTGGTGTCGCCGGCACCGGCGACGCTCAGGGCCAGCGCTTGTTCGCTGTCTGCGCCGCTGTCACTGCCGCCACAGCGCCATTGGGATGATCAGCCCAGCAGCCTTCGAAGCTCGAATGATCGCATAGACCGGTGTCCACTTTTGTTGGGCAAGATCAGGAAGCACCCGCCTGGCGATGGAGCCCAGGCCGTTATGCCTTTCGGGGGATGGCGCCCTCCCACCTCACTCGCCACACTGCGACCACGCCCGAGCAACACGCCAATGCTGCACATCCTGGCACCACCCGACGGATACCGGGAAGACATCAGGCGCCAGACAGCGTCCTGCTTCAGTGATCACATGTCTCCCCTGGCACCGCGGCTCTCTTCTTTCCCTGGGCCCGACACATGGAGTGGAAAATGAGGACTTCCATCGCTGCGACAATGCTGACCGTGGCCCTGTCGGCAGGCCTGTTGGCGGCCAAGGCCCCCATCGCCATGGCCAGCACGCTGTCCCGGGCGGTGGCGGAAAACGACCATCGTCAACCGGCCATTCCCCACCCCCAGCAGCAGGCTGCGGCCGCCCAGGCGCTGGCGGACTTCGAGGCCCGCGCGGGCCAGAAGCCTAATATCCTGCTGTTTATCGTCGATGACCTGGGCTACGGTGACCCTGGCGCCTTCGGTGGTGGCGAGGCCGTCGGCGCCCCCACCCCGCATATGGACCGGCTGGCCGATGAAGGCCTGATGCTGACGTCGACCTATTCGCAGTACACCTGCACGCCCACACGTGCGGCCATCTTTACCGGCCGTCTGCCGGTACGCACCGGCCTGATCCGCCCGATCCTTGCCGGCGACAGCGTCAGCGTGAATCCATGGGAAGGCGAGACGTCCATTGCCAGGCTGCTGTCGAACCAGGGCTACTACAGTCTGCTGGTGGGCAAGTGGCATATCGGGGAAGAAGAAGGCATGCGCCCCCACGATGTGGGCTTCGACGAGTTCTACGGCTACTACCGGGCGCAGAAGGAATACACCCAGCGCTTCGATGAGCGTCGCTATCCCGACCTGGTACTGGATGACGACAAGCTTGAGCGCTACGACCGGATCAAGGCCGATGACAACCTGATCCACGGCCTCGCCGACGGCACCACCGAGGTGGTCAGCCAGGTCAGCTCCATCGAGGACATGGCCGAGGGTGACGCCCGACTCAGGGACTACACCGTCGACAGCATCCAGCGGCTGTCGCAGCAGGACGCGCCCTTTTTCATCACCCACGCCTTCATGAAGGTGCACGCCGACAACTGGCCATCGGAGGCGTTTCGCGGCGCCAGTCCATCGAAGTATCCCTACAAGGACGCCGTCGTCGAGGTCGACAGCTATATCGGTGACATCGTTCAGGCGCTGGATGACAGCGGCGAGCTGGAGAACACCTTCATCTTCGTCACCTCGGACAATGGGCCCCAGATGGATAGCTGGCCGGACAGCGGCTACACCCCCTTCCGTGGCGCCAAGGGCACCACCTGGGAAGGCGGCGTGCGGGTCCCGGGCATCGCCTACTGGAAGGGCATGATCCCGCCCGGCCAGCGCTCCGACGGCCTGTTCGATCTGATGGACCTGTTCAATACCTTCGCCACCCTGGGCGGCGCCGAAGACGGCATCCCTCAGGACCGCTACATCGACGGCATCGACCAGACGTCCTTCTTGCTTACCGAGAACGGTCAGTCCCACCGCGAGCAGGTCTACATGTGGCTGGGCAACCAGTTCACCGCCCTGCGCATGCGTGAGTACAAGATGCATACCGCTGTGGTGCGCGCCGACGATGGCCTGCGCTGGATCGATATGGCGACGGTGGAAAGGACCGCCCTGGCCCCTTGGCTGTTCAATCTCTACATCGACCCCAAGGAACAGATGACCGTCGGCCACCGACGCAACGCCTGGCAGGCGTCCATGGTGGCCGAAGCCGGCGCCCATCGCGCCACCTTCGAGAAATTCCCGGCCAAGAACATCGGACTGGAGTAGCCCGGGCGCCGAGCTCAAGGCCCGCAGCGCCCCTCGCAGGACTGGTCTCTGCCAGGTCGGCAGACGGTGACGACCGTGGCGCCGACGACGTCTGTGCTATCGAGGCGACTTGCCTACTCTGAGGCTGTCGCCGCACGGTGCTTGAGCAGGCTGATACCGGTCACCGCGCCGAGAATCAGCAGCATGCCCCCGACCTGAGGCAGGGTCAGGCTCTCGTCCAGCACGAACAGCCCGAACAAGGTCGCGGTGACCGGTTCGACCATGGCGACGATGGAGGCCATGGTCGGCAGCGTATAGCGCACGCCGACAACGTAGCAGAAGAACGACAGCGCGCCGCCCAGCACACCGACCAGCAGAAACAGCGAAACGTCAGCGGACGCAGGCACCGAGGCCAGCGTCGAGAAATCCGCCAGCGGCAGGATCAACAGGGCGGCGGTGGCCAGCGCCATCGGCAGCGCCGCCGTGGCCGAGCCATGCAATGCCGCAAAGCGAAAGCCGAAGATGAAGAAGGCGTAACCGACGCCTGCCAGCAAACCGGCGGCGATCCCGAAAGGCGTCACCACGCCGGCGTCGGCGCGGTAGATGCCGGTCAACAGCACGATACCGCCCATCACCACCGCCATGGCCAGCCACTGCACCAATGACGGACGCTCGGCCCCGGTGAGGAAGGACACGACGAACACGAAGATCGGCGCGCTGTACATCAGGGTCGCCGCCACCGCCACACTGCTCTCGCTGATGCTGATGAAGTAAAAGGTGAAGTTGGCGGCGATACCGCACCCGGCGAGCATTGCCCACATCGCCATCCGGCGGTTGACCGTCGGTCGCCCGCGCCGCCACCAGGACAGCGCCAGCCACACGAGCATCACACCCACCCCCACCAGCGCCCGCCAGAAGGACACCGCCTCAGGCGTCCAGTCGCGCTGCAACAGCAGGCTGCCGAAACCGCCGGCGAGCCCCCACTGCAGCGATGCCAGCATCACCAATAACGTCCCTGTCATTGCCATGACATGCCCTCGCTTCGAACAAATGAGCTCTCGGTCGGGCGTCGCTGCCCAACCGTACCCCAGCGTAGGAAATGATCACGGCGCGTCCCAGAGGCGCGGCAATGACTTCGTGTAAGCCTCATGTACCTTCGGCCGGGCGGCGACACCTTCGGCTAAGGCGCCCCGCGTCACCTCACGCCAGCAGCGCCTCGATATCATCGAGCAACGCCTGGGGCACCCAGGCGCCACGTGATTCACTCAGCGCCCGCTCACGGTAACGACGCTGGGCCGGCAAGCGTGCGCCCTGGCCCAGCAGCTCGTCGAACAAGCGCTCGGCCCTGGCCATGTGCGCCTCGCTGGTGGCGCCTGCGGTGCGCGCCGGGTCGATGGCGATGATCAGTTCCCCGTGGTACGGAAGCCCTGCGCGACCGGCGTCGTGCTCGCTGGACTCGACGCTCAGCAGGTCGCCGATCATCGGGCCGGCGATCAGCTCGACCATCAGCGCCAGTGCCGAGCCCTTGTGCTGGCCAAACGGCAGCATGGCGCCGTGATCCAGTACTTCCGTTGGGTCGGTGCAGGGCCCCCCGTCGCGATCGACCCCCCAGCCCTCGGGGATCGGCTTGCCCTCGCGGCGATGCAGCTCGATATCGCCCCGGGCGATGGCGCTGGTGGCAAAATCAAACACCAGCGGCTCGCGCCCTGGCCTGGGCCAGCCAAAGGCTAGCGGATTAGTGCCCAACAGCGGGCGACTGCCGCCGTGGGGCGCCATATAGGCCTGGGTGGGGTTACAGGCGATCGCCACCAGGCCCTGTTCCGTCAGCCGCTCGAGTTCGACCCACAAGGCGGTGGAATGCACGCAGTGATTGATCGCCATCAGCGCGACCCCGGCGTCGCGGGCCTTGTCCACCAGCAGCGGCAGCCCCAGCTCGAAGGCCAGCGGTGAAAAGCCACCGCCGGCATCGACCCGCACCACCCCGGCGGCCACGTCTTCTACCTCCGGGACGGCGTCGGCGACCGCCGCGCCCTGGCGCAGCGTCTGGACGATCCCCAGCAGACGGTAGAGCCCGTGTGAGTGGCTAGCGTCCATCTGCGCCGCCACCAGGGTCTCGCCGAGGGCCCTGGCCTGCTCGGCACTGAAGCCCTGGTGCTCCAGCACGCGGCGACTGAGCGACATCAGCGCCTCGCGGGTCAGGTAGGCCCCGTTGTCGACGGTGGTGTCGGAGTCCTTCATGGGGGCGTCTCCTTTGTCAGTGTCCGGGGTCATTTCCACGAGGGGCCGCTCAACTGCTCGGGTAGCCACAGCGCCAGCGACGGGAAACTCAGTACCAGCGCCAGCACTACCAGCTGTACCACGATAAAGGGCACCACCCCGATGTACATGTGCTTGAGCGTCACCTCCGGCGGTGTGATCGCCCTGAGGTAGAAGATCGACGGTGCCAGCGGCGGCGTCAGATAGCTAGTCTGCATCACCACCAGGAAGGCCACGCAGAACCAGATCTCGTCGAAGCCGAGAGCACGCACGATGGGCATGGCCACCGGGATGACGATCAGCACCACCGAGATCATGTCGAGCACGAAGCCGGCCAGGAAGGCGATCAGCAGGATCATGCCGAGGATCATCCAGGGGCTCATGCCGGTGTCCATCAACAGCGACTGCACCGTGGCCATGCCTCCGGCGGCGAAGAACACTCCGGCGAACATGTTGCCCCCCAGCACGATCAGCAGAATCATCGCCGAGATATTCAAGGTCCGCTTGGCCGAGTTCCACAGCACGTCCAGCGTCAGGTTGCGATAGGCCAGCGCCAGCACCACCGATCCCAGGGCGCCGCAGGCGGCCGCCTCGGTCGGCGTGGCGATGCCGAGCAAGATCGTGCCGAGCACCGTCATGATCAGCGCCATGGTCGGCAGCAGCGCACCGAAGGTCATCTTGAGCTTCTCGCCGAGGGTCGCCCGCTCGGCGTCGTCCTGCGCCATGCGCGGTGCCATCTCCGGCTTCAAGTAGGCGATCAGCACGATGTAGAGCAAGAAGAACAGCGCCATCAGGAAGCCCGGGAACATCAGGCCGCTGAACAGCGACCCCACCGAGACGCTGGCCACCGGGCCCAGCACCACCACCGTGATAGACGGCGGGATCGCCGTCCCCAGCGAGCCGCTGGCACAGATGGTGCCGGACATCAGCGACTTGCTGTACTGATGTTTGAGCATGACCGGGATGGCCAAGAGCCCGATCACCGCCTCGGTGGCACCGACCACACCACTGGCCGCGGCGAACAAGGTCCCCATGACCACCGCGCCGACGCCCAGTCCCCCCGGCAGCCGACGGGTCCAGAAGTGGATCGCCGTGAACAGCCGCTCGGCGATACCGGAGCGCTCGAGCATGGCGCCCATGAAGATGAACAGTGGCACCGCCGCCAGGATCGAATTGGAGGCGGTGTCCTCGATCTTGGTCAGCAACTGATAGGCGGCAGCGTCACCGAACTGCATGATGCCGAACAGTGTCGCCACCAGAATCATCGAAAATGCGATCGGAAAGCCGGCGATGATGAAACCGATCAAAGCCGGGAACATCACCAGCGCAAGATAGTCGCTCATGCCGCGCCCCCTTGGTCGGGCGTGCGCCCTTGCATGATATGGATCGCCTTGAGGATCTCGGCCACGACCTGCAGCGCCAGCAGCACGAAGCCGGCCCACCAGGTCAGAAATACGGGCCAGATCACCGGGTTCCAGGCCGAGCGGCCAGAGCGCTCGTTCGAGGCGAAGGCCTCCAGCGCATACTGCCCCAGCTCCCACACCAGCCAGCCCAGCACCGGCAGAAACAGCAGGTAGCCGACCAGGCGCACCGCTGCGTTGGTGCGATCCGACCAGCGCAACGTCAACAGATCGACGCTGACGTGCTGGCCCAGGCGCAGGGCGTTGGCCATGCCCAGCATGAAGATGGCACCCATGACCATGTAGCTGACCTCGAAGGCCCACAGGGTCGGGCGGCCCAGCACGTAACGGCTGAACACCTCATAGACCAGGGCCGCGATCAGCGGAAAGGTCAGCATGGCGCCCAGCCCTCCCGCCAGGCGGGTCAGCCGCTCGATAGCGTGAATAAGCTTCATCTCGTTTGCCCACAGGTGGTGGTAAAGACAGCGGCCCGACCAGGCAGCAAGGGGGTTAGCTCTTGCTGTCTGGCCGGGCCGCAAGGCGTGTGGTCAGTCGCGACCCATGGCACCGATCGGCAGACGATACTGCTGCCAGTTGGTCATGCTGGCCTTGAACTCACGCTGGGACTCGAGCACCCGGGCAAACCACTCGTTGCTCTCGGCGTTCTCGTCTTCCCACTTGCGCGTTTCTTCATAGATGGCGTCGATGAACGACTGATCCAGCTGGACGATCTCGTTGGGGCCGTCGACCAGCTCCTGGTAGGCCTCGAGGTCGGCGTAGGAGCTCGCGAGCCAGGAGTCGAACACGCTTAGCTTGCCGGCCAGACGCAGCAGCTCCTGCTGTTCGGCGCTCAACGCATCCCAGGCGTCCTGGTTGACCTGGCACTCGAGGAAGCCACCCGACTGGTGCACGCCAGGCAGGATCACGTACTGCGCCACGTCCTGGAAGCCGGTGGGCTTGTTCATCTCGGGGCTACCCCACTCGGCGGCGTCGATCACGCCACGGTCCAGGGCGTTGTAGATCTCGCTGCCCGCCATGACCACGGTGGATGCACCCAGCTGAGAGGCGATCTCGGCCCAGGCGCCGGAGGTGCGCAGGCGCAGACCCTGGAAGTCCTCCAGCGTCTCGACCTTCTTGTTGGAGTGCAGGAAGATCTCGGTGCCCAGAATCGAACAGGGGAAGGCCACCACATCGAAGACGTCACGGCGGAACTCTTCATACAGCTCCACGCCGCCGCCCTCGTACATCCACATCATGAACTCTTCCGGCGTCAGGCCGCTGGAATGCCCGGCCAGCAGCGCCGCGGTGGGATCGGTGCCGTAGTCGTAGTTGACGTAGTTGTGGCTGACCTCGGCCACCCCGGCCTTGACCGTATTGGTGACCCGCAGCGCGCCCCCCAGGGTGCCACCGGGGAACACCTCGATGGCGATGTCACCGGCCGTCAGCTGGTCGACATAGTCGGCGAAGGTCTGGGCATCGCGCTCAAGCCAGGGACCGCCGCCCCAGGGAGTGGCCATCTTCCAGTTCATTTCCTCTGCGTTTGCACTCAGCGAGGCACCCGCCAGCGCGGCCGCCAGGGCGACACCACCCGCCAGTCGATTCAGTTTGTACATTATTATCCCCATTGGATTTTCTTGTGGAAATTAGGCGCTGTCCGAAAAGTCGACGAGCGAAGGTTAGACAAGGCAAAAATCGGTGAGAAAGCGCAGTTTACGGGGTGTAAATGAGCATTTTGATCCGATTTTTAACGCCGTATTACCGAGCGCAGGCACTTTTCAGACAAGCCCTAGGAGCGCAATGACCGTGCTGGCAAGCGCTTTGGCAACCCCGGGATCACGCCGGAGCGCCCGCTCACACGCACACACCTTGCTATTGTCGCGTTCGTGAATGAGGATTGCATATACGCAATATTCAGTCAAAACTATAAAAAAAGACCAACAACCAACGCTTTTTCTTGAAAAATTCGAGGCAAAGGCGTCGGAGGCCAGCATGAGCGACACCGTCACCCCGCCCCCACGCGTCAGGGAGCGTCCGCGCAAGGCAGGTTCCATCGGCACCAACCTGAAGGCACTCAGAAGCGATAGGGGCCTGACCATCGCCCAGATGGCCGAGGCCTCGGGCAGTTCCGCCGCCAGCATCTCGCGTATCGAGAACGGCCGGCTATCCCCGACCTACGACGTGATCGTCAAGCTGGCCGCCGCCCTGGAGGTAGATGTCAGCGAACTCTTCTATCACAACGAACGCAGCGCCCTGAGCGGCTGGCGTACCCTCACCCGGGCGGGCCAGGGGCCCGTGGTCGAGACCCCCGACTATCGCTTCGAGCTTCTGTGCAACGACATGGTGGCCAAGGACTTTCTGGTGTTTTCCACGACGGTGCTCAACACCAGTATCGAGGAGTTTGGCGAGTTGCAGCGCCACGCCGGACATGAGCAGATCGTGGTGCAGCAGGGTGAAGTGGAGGTATGGACGGAGCACTACGAGCCGACCCGGCTCAAGGTTGCCGACAGCATGTCCTTCGACAGCCAGATGGGCCACGCGGTGATATCGGTCGGCGACGAGCCGGCGCGGATACTGTGGATCTGTACGTCCTGAGAAGCCCGACAGCCGTGCGGCTCGTCCCGACGCCGAGCCCCGTGCACACTGCGCCGACCCGGGACAAGCGCCGGCGTGGCCGGCCACACAGGGGCCGACCACGCTAGGTGCCCGTAGCGCTTGCGTACAGGCAGACGAGCGATGGCTCCAGTGCGAGCGATAGTGCCAACGGCTTGCCGGACAACGTCGCAACATCGCCGATACGCTGGCGATGCCTGACGATGGCGACATCGATATCGACTTTGAACCTCCTCGTGCGGAGATCGCCACCAGACCAGCCGATGACTCATGATGCTGCTAGACTGCGCAAGGGCCAGTAAGGCAAGGCTGATCCTGCAGTGGCGGCCTGCGCCCAAAGCAGCAACGCACGGGTTACCCGTTCAGGACGAGATATTGCTGGAAGACATTCTGACGAACCGGCGCCTGCCGAGATCCACCAGGCTACACAGGACAAACACCACAGCGGCGAGGCTGACGATGGTCGGACCGGTAGGCGTGTCGAGCCAGTAGGCCGCCTGAAGACCGCCGGTGGTAGACGCGGCTCCGATCACCACTGCCACCAGCACCATGGCTTCCGGGGTGCGGCAGAAGGGTCTGGCGGCGGCGGCGGGAATAATCAGCAGTGCAGCGATCAACAGTACCCCCACCACCTTGAGCGCCACCGCCACGACCACCGCCAGGGACAGTGTCAGCACCAGCTGCTCGCGCCCGGGATGGATGCCATTGGCCCGCGCCAGATCCGCGTCCAGGGTCGCCGTCAACAGTGACGACCAGCGCCACCCCACCAGCGCCATGACCAGCAAGGCGCCGCCGGCGATCAACACCAGATCCCCCTTGCCGACCGCCAGAATGTCACCGAACAGATATGCCATCAGGTCGATACGCACCCCGGACACGAAGGACACCGCCACCAGCCCGAAGGCCAGCGCCGAGTGAGCCATGACCCCGAGCAAGGTGTCCATGGCATAGCCACGACCGCTGAGCAACGAGACCAGGATCGCCATCAGCAGCGACACCACCAGCACTCCGGCGAAGATCGAGGTCGACAGCAACAGCGACAGTGCCACACCAAGGATGGCGGCGTGCGCGGTGGCATCACCGAAGTAGGCCATGCGGCGCCACACCACAAAACAGCCCAGCGGGGCGGCGGCCAATGCCACACCGATACCGGCGAGCGCCGCACGCAGCATGAAGTCATCGAGCATCAGGCCGAGACCCCCAACGAGCGGGCAGCGCCCACCTGCGCCAAGGCCGGGCTAGCGGCGTCTTTTTCGCGCAGATGTTCGTGGCGGTAGAAGGCGAGCGCGTAAGCGGTATCGGGGCCAAACAGCGCCTGA
This sequence comes from Halomonas sp. OfavH-34-E, assembly GCF_024124525.1. Lineage (NCBI taxonomy): Bacteria > Pseudomonadati > Pseudomonadota > Gammaproteobacteria > Oceanospirillales > Halomonadaceae > Halomonas > Halomonas sp. OfavH-34-E. The sequence goes on from NZ_JAMXRY010000009.1 coordinate 66,167, forward strand.
TAGGCCGGGGACGCCAGCACTCGCTCGGGCGTGCCCTGGCAGCAGACGTGGCGATCGAGGCAGATCACCCGATCCGAGGTGCGCATCACCACATGCAGCTCATGGCTGACCATCAGGATCGCGCAGCCCGTTTCGCGCCTCACCCGCTCGATCTGGCGATAGAAATCCGCCGTACCCCGGTGGTCGAGGCCCTGGGTTGCCTCATCGAGCAGCAACAGGTCGGGCTTCTCCAGCAGGGCTCGCGCCAGCAGAACACGCTGTCGCTGGCCGCCTGACAACGACAGCAACTGTTGCGAGCCCAGCTCAGGCACGCCGGCCTGCGCCAGGGCCTGCTGCACGGCTTTGCGGGAACGTCGACGAGGCAGGTTGAGAAAGCGCGTGACCGTCATCGGCAGGGTCGGACCGATGGCCAGCCGCTGCGGTACATAGCCGATGGTGAGCCCGGGCCTTCGCACCAAACGTCCGCCAGCGGGCGTCAGCGCACCGATGATGGTACGCAAAAGCGTCGATTTGCCCGACCCGTTGGGGCCGACCAGCGTCACGATTTCGCCGCATTCGAGCTTGAGGTCTATGCCCTCGAGGATGGTCTGCCCTCCCAGGACGACCCGCAGATCATCGATCGACAATAGCGGCATGAACATTCTCCAGAGCCTTTCTCGATTTCGAAAACAATGTTATATCATAACAAAACATGCCACAATCACCCGCCCCGAGAACGCTCCAAGAGATCGATGACGATGCACACCTCGCTACGCCCCCTTCTCCTCCCTTGCCTGCTGCTTCCTGCGATGGCTGCCGCAGAGGTCCCCTCGGTGGCCGTGGATATTCCGCCGGTCCACAGCCTGGTGGAGCGCGTGATGGGAGACCTGGGGACGCCGCAACTGGTCATCCAGCCTGGAGCCTCCCCCCACGGCTACGCCATGCGTCCTTCCGAGGCCGAAGCCCTGGCGCAGGCCGACGTGGTGTTCTGGGTCAGCGATGGATTGACGCCCTGGCTTGCCAAGGCACGCCAGTCACTGGCGGTGGATGCGCAGCAGGTGGAGCTGATGGAAAGCGCCGGCACGCAGCGCCTGACCTATCGACAGGGCGCGACCTTCGAGGCCCACGATCATGATGAGCTCCATGAGCACGAGGAGCATGAGGGCCACGGGCACCACGAAGGGCATGACGGCCACGAGCACGAGCAACATGCCGGCCACGACCATCACGACCATTCAGGCTGGGACCCCCACGGCTGGCTGGACCCGGTCAACGCCCAGGCCTGGCTCGATGCCATAGCAACTTCACTGGCCGAACTCGATCCCGACAACGCCGACATCTATCGACACAACGCAAAGGAAGCCCGCGGCGAGCTCGATGACCTGATCGATGAACTGGAGACCCGCCTCCAGCAGGCCCAGAGTACGCGCTTCATCGTCTTCCACGATGCCTACCAGTACTTCGAGCGCCGCTTCGATGTGCCAGCGGCCGGGGCGATCTCCCTGGGGGATGCATCTGACCCGAGCCCTGCGCGTATCCGAGAGATCCAGCAGCGTGTCGCCGATCTCGGCGTCCAGTGCGTCTTCCGAGAGCCCCAGTTCAACCCGGCGCTGGTGGACAGCGTGTTCCAAGGCACCGGCGTCGAGACGTCGCTGGTCATCGATCCCCTGGGCGTCGACCTGCCGCTCGGTACCGAGCTCTATCCCGCATTGCTGCGCCAACTGGCCGACGGCGTCGCCCGCTGCGCCGCCGAGGCCGAGTGATAAAAGCCCTGTTCTCTCCAAGGCCTCTCCGGGGAGGCCACAACGCCCCACCAATCACCCCAAGGAGCAAGACGATGGACCCGATTCTGACCCGCCGTATGGCCGTCGCCGCAATCAGCGCCCTGACACTGGCGACCGCCCCCCTGGCCCTCGCACAAAGCGATTCCGCGGCCAGTGAAGCGCACGATCACGACCATCATGATCATGAGCATGATCACGCCAAGGACATCTACGCCGGCTATTTCGACGACGACCAGATCAAGGATCGGCCGCTGTCCGACTGGGAAGGCGACTGGCAGTCCGTCTACCCCTACCTGCTGGACGGCACCCTCGACGAAGTGTTCGCCCACAAGGCCCAGCAGAGCGATGACAAGAGCGCCGAGGAATACAAGGCGTACTACGAGATCGGCTACAAGACCGACGTCGACCGTATCGTCATCGATGGCTCTACCGTCTCCTTCCACGAAGATGGTCAGGTGCTCTCCGGCGAATACGCCTCCGACGGCTACGAAGTCCTGACCTACAAGGCCGGCAACCGTGGCGTTCGCTACATCTTCGAGTACCAGGGTGAAGACGACAGCCTGCCGAACTACATCCAGTTCAGCGACCATGCCATCTACCCGACCGAGGCCGACCACTACCACCTGTACTGGGGTGACGACCGTGCGGCCCTGCTTGAAGAAGTCACCAACTGGCCGACCTACTACCCCTCCGAACTGGACGGCCAGGGTATCGTCGATGAAATGCTGGCCCACTAAGGCCTGAGTAAAGAAGGAACAAAGCCCCTCGATCGAGGGGCTTTGTTTTATCGGTGAATCGGTGCACTAGCCGGAATGCACAGCAGTGCGCCGGACAGACTGTTCACCCACCAGAAACGGTTTGCCAGCGCCGTCCTGCTGAACTCGCCTATCGTGCTGACGATGCAGGCCCGCATTATGGCCCTTTACCGCCATGATGTATAATTTTACGCATAGCCGCGTAAAGAGGCGTATTCCATGGTTTCCGCAACTTATGTCTTTCACCGACCAGCCCTCGCACAGTCGATCGTGACAGGCCTGGCTGGCGATGGCCTGATCGACTACAGCGGCGGGCTATTCCTCGCCGCACCACGGCGCACCGGCAAGAGCACCTTCCTGCGGCAGGACCTGATGCCTGCCTGCGAACAGCACGGCTGGGAAGTGGTTTACGTCGACCTCTGGGCAGACCGCCAGATGGATCCAGGCCTGCTGATCGAACGCGCTATCATGGCCAGATTGCAGACCTACGCGCCGCGCATCAAGAAGCTCTTGAGTGCTGCCGGCGTCGATTCCGTCACGCTACACAAGACGCTGACGTGGGACCTGACAGGTTCCGCTCTGCCGGATGAAGCCACCCTGACGGAAGCCCTGCAGGCACTGCACGAAGCATCGGAACGTCTGGTCGTACTCTTCATCGACGAGGCACAGCATGCACTCAGTAGCGAGCAGGGGATGAACACCATGTTCGCACTCAAGGCCGCTCGCGATGCGTTGACCCTGGGCAGGGCGAAACCAGGCCTGCGTCTGGTGTTCACTGGGAGCAGTCGTGACAAGCTGGCCCAACTGGTGTTGAGCCGCGACCAGCCCTTCTTCGGCAATACCGTCACCCCCTTCCCGTTACTGGGGGATGATTTCGTGGAGGCATTTACCCACCACGTCAATGCAAGGCTGGCTCCTGGTAACACCTTCCAGGTCGCAGATGTCGCCAAGACCTTCGAACGTGTGGGTCGCCGTCCTGAACTGCTGTGGGACGTCATCAAGCGCGTTGCCTTGGAGCACGGGCGGGCCGACGACCTCGGAAAGCTGCTGGAGCAAGGAGCACAATCGATCCAGGCAGACTACCAGGCCCTCTTCCAGTCCGACTTCGATCAACTGCCCGAGCTACAGCGCGCCATCCTGCTCGTCCTGGCCCGAACATCGGCGCAACAGCGCCCTTTTACACCCTTCACCAAGGATACGCTCAAGGAGATCCAGGCTCTTGCCAAGCGCAAGACCCAGCCTTCGGCATCCACCGTTCAACGTGCGCTCGACTCGCTTCGCGAGAAGGGCCTGGTATGGCGCTCTGGTCGGGGAGTTTACGCCCTTGAGGACAGCGGCATGGGAGACTGGCTGCTTTATGCTGATGAGGCAAGCCCAGCGAAGCCCCTTTGACGCGTTAAAGCCGTCAGCAAAGTTTGCTATCCACCACTATCGCCTCTTGGGCAGGTTGAGCTACCGGCCTGCCAATCCCGCTGGTCCAGCACGAAGGCCTCCTAAGCTCAGTCCGAAAAGTCGACGAGCGAAGGTTAGACAAGGCAAAAATCGGTGAGAAAGCGCAGTTTACGGAGTGTAAATGAGCATTTTGATCCGATTTTTAACGCCGTATTACCGAGCGCAGGCACTTTTCAGACAAGCCCTAGATAACCGGGCCAGGCTGCTTCGCAAGACAACCCAAGCATGCGGAGCCCGAAAAGAAGATAAACGCCGACCACACACGGCCAGACCTAGACTTTTCACACACAAAAACGACAAGACCCGCCGGAGCGGGTCTTGTCATTCATCTCAGTTAGCTAACTAGAAGTTAGATAACCTTGATGTTAGAAGCCTGAAGGCCTTTCTTGCCCTGGGTCACGTCAAAAGAGACCTCTTGACCGTCCTGCAGGGACTTGAAACCTTCAGCCTTGATTTCGGAGAAGTGGGCGAACAGGTCGTCACCACCGTCGGCCGGAGAAATGAAGCCGAAACCTTTAGCGTCGTTAAACCACTTAACTGTGCCAGTTGCCATGATCGAATTCCTTAACGCAGAGCGTTGTCATTACAGTTTGCCGGGTGTCATCCCAGAAATATGGATATAACAAGGGGGATATTGCCAGGCTACCGAATGATTCGATCAGTACTGAAATATACGACTTGCTAACCAACGAGAAGCATCCTCTCACGGCTCGGCGTGCCTTGTCAAACCTTTTTAAAGCATGGCAACAGAACTTTCGCACGTTGCGCGGCTGGTGCCCGGGACGAGGCTGGCGTCGCTGACCTCCCCCGCTCCCACCAGAGACCCGCAGGGCGGCTCGCGTTTCACCAAGCGAGCAACCCATCATCCGGAACCCGGCAGTACCGATCACCACAGCCAACCGGCAAAACCGACGACATCACTCACTGGTCTTGGCTTCCACACCAGGGATGGGCTGGGTTGACCTGGGAAACTCTCCTTTCAACACATCAACACCCGACTGGGGATTGGCCAGCGGCACCAGATCTTGCCTGGCCTGACGCCGCTCCTCTGTGTCGATCCCCATACGTTGGTCTCGATCTTCGACCAGGCCCGGCTGCGGCTCTCCGGTACGATTAAAGGACCAAGCCAGCTCGGGCTTACCCAGCGGCAACGCCTGGTCTTGTTCATCGCTGTGTGAACTGCTCCATGTGTGCCACGTCTTGCCATAGCTGTTCATCTTGGATTGCATCAGCTCATGATCAGCGGTTTCAGGCAGGTTGGGCGCGACCAATTGGCCAGACAGAATCTCCCCGTTATGGGGATGCCAATATTGCTTCTCTTCTTCAGGCAGGGTCTCAAAAACGCTTTCGGATATGATGTATTCCACCCCGGTGAGGTGGGCATCCGCAGTATTTCCATCGTAAAGCGCACACTGCATGAAGTCTTCGTTGACTTGCTGGCAGAAGTGATGCGCTTCGAATTGATGGCTTGGCTCATCCTTCATGGGATGGAAACCAACAAGATAGATATTGAGCTGATCCGTCGGTGCATCGGTCTGCAATGCACTGGCCCCTGCTTCCAGCACATTGGTCTTGGTGCTTTCTGGATGTCCGGGCACGTCGGTTGCAGGGCCCGTCTCGGCCATACCGGTACAGCCGTTCAGAGCGACGACACACAGAGCCGCTGACGCACCGCGATAAAACACTGGAGTTACAGGCACACGCTTATCTTTCATGACCATTCCCTTGGCACGATGAATATCACGCTCACCCATCGCATAATCTGACAGATGCGCCTGGATGACGTCTTTGCAATAGCAACTTGACTATACAAGCCGGCCCTTATCTACATCAACACGTCGAATGCCAACTCTCTATGACGTCAGCCTTGCTCTTGGCGGCTCTCCCAGCCTTTGTTTATCAGTTACTTATCGGTTTATTGGGATGGGAATAAGGACGGAGACGGAAACAACATGCGGAAACCACGGACGCTTGGCAGCCGTTGATTATTGCCATTCGTGCAATAAAAAATTGCAGACAGGCGCCTTTTTTGTGTCTGCGCCAATGCACTAAGCTCGCCAACCAGCCTCTTGGACTCGCCACAGCGCAAGCGGCCGGCCCAAGTGCATGTCAGTGCTCATCATCTGACAACTCATCGTGAAGGAGGTCTCGATCATGTCAGCGCCCATCCTTACCCCCTTGGCGTTCGTCAATTATCAGCTCGATCGCCCGGAAGGTCTGCAGATCAAGGTGGACCCGGACGGCGAGACCGGTCGGCGCATTGAGCCGAAGCATGATCGCCAAAGCGTCAGCTTGCAGGATCTGCGCGCTACTCCGCCAAGCTTCGCGTCCCAGGGCCTGCTGTTTCTCGATACGCCCGAGCTTGCCGTGGATGTACGCGACGCCAAGGCGCGCGACCGCCTGCACACGCCAGCCATCGAGGCGTTGCTCAAGCAGCAGCTCGGTGTCAGTGAAGTGCATGTGTTCGACCACACCCTGCGCGGCTTCGAAGGTGAACGCGTGCCGGCGCAGCATGTGCATGTCGACTACTCGCCACGCTCTGGCCCGCAGCGCGTGCGCGATCTGCTGCCGCCCGAGCAGGCGGAGCATTGGCTGAGCGGCCACTACGGCATCGTCAATGTCTGGCAGCCCGTCGAGCAGGCCGTCGCGCGTGACCCGCTGGCATTCGCCGATACCCAAAGCGTGCACCACGAGGACTGGGTCAACATCGACATCCTCTATCCAGATCGCTGCGGCCAGATCCAGGGCCTCGTCCATAATCCGGATCACCGCTGGTACTTCGTCTCACATATGCGCCCCGACGAAGCCATCGTCTTCAATGCCTTCGACAGCGCCGGCAAGCCACCGGTCGCGCATACCGCGGCCGAGCTGCTCGACACGCCCGAAGATGCGCCCACACGCACCAGCCTGGAGACGCGGGTATTGGTCCGCTATCCCGACTGAGGTGCAGCGGCCGTTGGTAGCGGCTGAGCGCCAAGGGCAACATGGCGGATACCGGGCCCATCCAGGTAGCTGACTATTTCTCCTCGGTACCGACACTCACCGCCAGTTGACGGTCATCCAGGCCTTCCTCCCGGCAGGCATCGCTGTCCCCACGTTTTCGTCTCACATTCTTCGTCATTCAGGAGCTTTGCCATGAGCTTGTCATTCCATGTCGTCAGCCACGAACGCGGCTTCTCCCCCATGCCCCTGCCCATCTGGACGGACAACGGCGACGTGTCTGACCTCTTCGAAGCCGACGCGACGCCAGAGGTTGTCCGTCAGGAGGTCGAGGGTGTCCCCGGCGCCTTCCAGCTGCTCAATGTGCTGACACCTGCCGAGGCCGACAACTTCGTTGCCGTTCTGGAGGACATGGGCTTCGAGGAAGATGCGCCGGTCTCCCTGCCGCGCTCGGTACGCCACAATCACAACGTCAACTGGGTCGTCAGTGAAGCGGTCGATCAGGTCGTCTGGCAGCGCTCGGCGCCACTGGTCACTGAGCAGATCCGGGGCGAGGGAGCCAAAGGCATCAATGCGCGCTTTCGTGTCTATCGCTACGAGGCCGGCGACTTCTTCAAGCCGCACACCGATGGCGCCTGGCCGGGCAGTCGCGTCATCAATGGCGAGGTCGTCCAGGGCGCCTATCCGGGCCTGATGAGCCAGTACACCTTCCTCATCTTCTTAAGCGATGGCTACACTGGCGGGCGCACCGAGTTTCTGGTCAGCCGCCGTGATCCCGACAAGCCGGCTCAGTCGCGGGACGATATCCAGACGGTCTCGGTCTCCACGCCCAAGGGTGGCGTACTGTGCTTCCCGCATGGCTCGCATCCGCAGCACTGCGTGCACGCCAGCGAGCCGATCCGCGACGGCGCCAAGTACATCATCCGCAGCGATATCCTCTACTGATGGCTGTCAGATGAGCACCATCTGATAAACACCGCCTGATGAGTATCGTCCAAGCAGTCGCGACGCGCGCACAGGGCCCGATCTCCCTTTAGATCGGCCCCTTCGTATATCTGGACGGCGGAAAGCGCTCACGGCTGGCTAGTGACAGGACAGCCGCTCGCGACGGGCCAGCAAGAAGTCGATCCAGGCGCGCACGCGCGGGTTATGCTGATTCTCGCGCGCGTAGACGACATGGATACCGGTGTCGAAATCCGATGAGGTGACCTGATAGTCCTCCAGCACCGGCATCAGGCGGCCGCTTGCCAGCTCACCTCGTATGGCCCAGAGCGGCTGTACCACGACGCCGGCGGCGCCCAGCGCCGCCTGGGTGAGAATGTCGGCATTGTTGGTGCGCAACGCACGGGCCCGCACCGAGATACGATGCTCACGATCCCCTTGCACCAATCGCCAGTGATGATTGGCGGTGGTATAGCTGAAGGTCAGCAGACGGTGCTGCTCCAGGTCTTCCGGCCGATGGATCGGGGGCTGGGCCGCGAGGTAAGACGGCGCGGCGGCCAGCACGAAGCGCTGGTCACTGATGTGCCGCGCGATCAGGCTCGAATCTTCCAGGTGACCGATGCGCAGGGCCACGTCGAAGTGGTCCTCGATCAGATCCACACGCTGGTCGCTGCTGACGATATCCAGCGCCACCTCGGGATAGCGCTGCATGAACTCGCTCACCAGCGGCGCCAGATAGAGGCGTGAATAGCGCCACGGCACCGAGATACGCAGCGGCCCCGCGACGCGCTCACTCAGCGTCTCGAGCTCATCCTCCAGTTGTTCCACCTCGGCCAGAATGGCGCGAAAGCGGATCAGGGCACGCTCTCCAGCGGACGACAGCCGCACATGGCGAGTGGTGCGCACCAACAGCGGCTCGCCCAGCTGGCGCTCCAGATGATTGACATGACGTGTCGCCGTGGAACTGGCGATATCCAGCTCCCGCGCCGCCACATTGAAGCTCTGATGCTCCGCCACCTTGAGAAAGGTGCGCAGGCGTTGAGTCAGTTCGTTCATGGTGCTCCTGCGAATCCTCCGCGTCCTTGTCGCATGCCCCACAGGTCAGCCGGCTGGCAAATCACCTGACCAGTAGACTCGGCAGTCGGTGGGCGAAGTCGCCTGGCGATGACGGTTGGCGATGGTCGGGCTCGAGCATATCATCGTCGCAACGCTGGATGGCCGAAAGGGAGGACGAATGACATGGACATCATGAGCAGCATGAAAGGACTCGCGGGCGGCGTCCTGATCGGCCTCTCGGCAGTGATGCTGATGGCCTTTCTGGGACGTATCGCGGGTATCAGTGGCATCACGCGGGGAGCGCTTCTGGAATCAGGCCCGGACCACCGCTGGCGCATTGCCTTCGTGCTCGGGTTGATCAGCGGCCCGCTGCTCCTCGTGCTGTTCAATCTTGACTGGGGCAATGTGGCCGAGCGCTCAGATGCGCTGATCGGCGATCCCACCAGCGGGGGCCTGAGCATGATGTTCGCAGGCCTGCTGGTAGGCGTGGGAACCGGCATCGGGGGCGGCTGTACCAGTGGCCACGGCGTCTGCGGTATCGCTCGTCTTTCACCCCGCTCGCTGGTGGCCACTGTGGTGTTCGTGACCGTCGCCATGCTGACGGTCTTCGTGAGCCAACACCTGCTGGGAGAGTCACCATGAAAGCGATCATCGGCTTCATCACCGGCCTGGTCTTCAGCCTCGGGCTGACACTCAGCGGCATGACCGATCCCGCGCGTGTCGTCGGCTTTCTCGACGTGGCCGGTGACTGGGACCCCACACTGATCTTCGTGCTTGGCGGTGCCGTCATCACCACCTTCATCGGTTATCGCCTCGTCTGGCGGCGCGGCACTCCCCTGCTGGGCGAGCGCTTCCAACTGCCCACGCGTCGCGATATCGATGGCCGCCTGCTGCTCGGCGCGGCCCTGTTCGGTGTTGGCTGGGGCCTGAGCGGTTACTGCCCCGGGCCTGCCATCGTCTCCAGCAGCGCCATGAGTCTGCCATTGGCGGGTTTTCTGCTGACGATGCTACTGGGCTGGTGGCTGGCCACACGCCTGACTCGCGGTCACTAAACCGAGTGCCACGCTTCGCCCAGCAAACGCCGGCCATCCGGCCGGCGTCACAACGGAGTCACACGGGATCTTGTGCGGTAGCTGGTTTATTTATCACTCTGAAAACGCCATTCAAGGCCGCTTTTAGCAGATAATTTAAACCTAAGCCGAGTCTCAGCCCCTGCTCGAGGCCAAAATCAGCCGGAGGAAGCTTAAGGGACAAAGTCAGGTAGAGAAGGCCGCTGCAGGGAAAAAGACGGGAAAACATCACGTCAATCCTGATAATGCGTGTACTTTTTCGCACTTCCCTTCACTTTCTCGGCCGGATATTTCTCCGCATTCTTCTCCATCTTCGTCCGGCACGCCGCTTCGATATCCACGTCCAGCTTGCCTGCCAGCCGGATCAGGTAGAGCTGAACATCGGCGATTTCATCGCGCACGGCGGCCAGTTGCTGCTCATCCAGCTCCCTGGACTGCGCCTCGGTCAGCCACTGAAAGCACTCCTGCAGCTCAGCTGCCTCCACCGTCAGCGCCATGGCCAGGTTCTTGGGTGAGTGGAACTGGTCCCAGTCGCGTTCGGTGGCGAACTGGTCCATGGCGTCGCGGAGCTGCTTGAACGGGTCTGACATATGGGGGTCACCTGGTTCAGCGGTATCGGATAGCGCTGAGCATGCCTGCTCTGTCACTCGCTATCCAGCCAGCATCGACAAAGGCGACCACTCAGCCGTCCACTCGCTCACAGCGTAGAGAGGAATTTTCCGATGACCGCCAGGTCCCCGACCTTCTCGCCCTGATACAGCTTGATCGTGACACTGCCGCCGTGGTCCGCGCCCTCAATGGCGCTATGCTGCATCACAACGGCCTTGCCTTGTCGTGTGCCACCAGGATTGGCGCGGAACAGCCGCCAGGCGCCGTTGGGGATGCGCTGTAACTGCACAAACGATGGTCTATCTACCATTGAGTAAGAACAGCGTGATCCCCAGAGCCTGACGTGCGTCTCGAATAGACGATGTGATTCAGTACCAGTGGTGTATCTGTTCAGAGCGGATGCGAGTGGATGAATGCCATACTCCCCGTGCTATCCTGTGGTAACTGTGTAACACATAAGGATGGGTGTCATGAGCGATGCTACCTTCACCTTTCGGGTCGATGAGGCCCTGAAAGCAGAATTTGCCAGTGCTGCCAAGGCTCACGATCGTACCGGGGCACAGCTTCTACGAGACTTCATGCGCAACTATGTAGCCCAGCAGCAGGAAGCGCAGAACTATGATGCCTGGCTGGTTGCCAAGGTGGAGCAATCACGGGCCTCGGCAGAAGCTGGCAATCTAATACCTGCCGCCGATGTGGAAGCCAGGTTTGCTGCCCGCCGTGCGTCTACCCGTGCACGTCTGGCGAAGCCTAAATGATGGAGCTGGTCTGGACGCCAGAGGCGATGCAGGATCGTGACGACATTTACGATTACATAGAGCCAGAGAATCCGCTGGCAGCCTTGACGTTGGATGAACTGTTTTCAGGGAAGGCCGCACAGCTGGTAGGCCACCCTGACAGCGGACGGCCTGGCCGTGCTCCTGGATCCCGGGAGCTGGTTGTTCACCCCAGCTATATGTTGGTCTATGACGTTGTGGGGATGCAGGTACGGATACTGAGTGTAGTGCACACAGCTCGCCAGTGGCCGCCTTCACTGGGATAAAAAGGTTCTTCGTCACTTCATGTGGATTTGACCTGCTCCAGCATGCGCCACACAGGGCTGCCGATCAGGTAGATCATGGCGATGAAATTTGCCTCGTTCCGGTCGGGGTCTCCGGCCGCATTCTGCACGGCATATCCGAAGAGATCATTGTCGAGAAGTTTGCTGAGCTCATCTGCGATATAGGTCCGAAGGTCGCTGTCGGCGGCTCTCACCTCATCAAGTAACTCAGGGCGGCCATCCACGAGATTAAGGAGGTCCTCGATGTCGTGGCTCGATAAAGGATCGTCCTCACCCCGCCCCTTGTAGGCTTCAAGCTTGGTGGCAACGAAAAGCGGTGGTGCGACCACGCGGATGGAAAGATCCCCACCTATCGAGACGGGCTGGCCGTTTCCCGTGCCTGGGGATACCAGTGATTGCTGAAGCCGAGCACGTCGTCATGGTCCGGCATCAGATCGACGCGCAACACCTGCGCATTCCGCACCATCCTTAGGATCGCCCGACCGATCATTCTGGCGTAGCTCATTCTAGGTGTCAGGCTCAGAGTATGAACGCTGGCCGAAAGTCCCCGGTGCCCGATACTAGTAAAGCGAATATCGCGATGGTTGCTGGTCAGATCCCGTGTCAGGGCCGTAGGGCCTACCAATTCGGCTACTGTACCGGCTGGCGGGCGCATCTTATGACGCCGACTCGCTTCAGAGTTCGGTCAAATGCTGGGACTTATATAGATGGAGACAACGCTGGGCAGCAAGCGCTCGCATGGGGCTCGAAGCCCTTTCCCTAAAGGAAGCGGCGCTGAAACGATGTCCGTGGACAGCCAAGCATCGGGAATTCCCGTGGTGCGAGAGCAATGTCAATTCCAGACAGCACAACCAACAAGCAAGTGGGAGAGCGGTGGTGGGCCCAGCAGGACTTGAACCTACGACCAAGGGATTGTGAATTTGCCGCCCACGCGCTATGCATTGAAAAATCAAGCGTAGCCGAACGAAATCCAAAAAACCACAAAACACTCGCGTTTCAATAGTTTAGCGCAGATTGGCGAAACAGGGGATATCTGATGAATGTACCCCTACTGTACCGCCCAGTTGCTACTGTCACGATAGCCTGACAGCCGCCCATGGACAGCTCTTCACCCGTGTAGTGACATACCTACATTAGTGGCTCGTATAGGAGGTGCCATCATGACCATCACAACGCTATCCAGTCGAGAACTTAACCAGGACGTTACCCGCGCAAAGAAGGCGGCCAAGAGTGGCCCCGTGTTCATCACAGATCGCGGCAAGCCTGCTCATGTGCTGTTGAGCATCGAGGAATACCAGCGGCTTATAAGGCAACGTCGCAACATTGCTGATTCTCTGGCTATGCCAAACGTTTCGGCGGATATCGAGTTTGAACCGCCGCGTGTGACCATTGGCACACAGCCCGCTGATTTCTCATGATGTATGTTCTCGACACTAACGTCGTGTCCGAACTACGAAAAGTTCGGGCTGGCAAAGCTGACCCGAACGTTGCGACATGGACTGAAAGCGTCGATGCCGCCGAGCTTTTTGTGTCCGACATCACCATCATGGAACTTGAGCTTGGGGTGTTGTCGATTGAGCGCAAGGACGCCACCCAGGGGACCGTGCTGCGCTCGTGGCTGGAGCAACAGGTACTGCCGGAGTTCTCGGGGCGAACATTGCCAGTCGATGCAGCCGTAGCGCAACGCTGCGCCCGGCTGCACGTCCCCGACAAGCGCAGCGAACGTGACGCGCTCATCGCGGCAACGGCCCTTGTTCATGGCATGACGGTAGTCACTCGCAATGTGGCCGACTTCGAGCCTACAGGAGTAACCATCCTCAATCCGTGGGAGGCGATGCAATGAAAGATCGAATACAGACAAGAAGATGCTATTCAAGGTGAGCTACTCGAAGGGGTGTTCGAGGTGATAACTAATATTCGGTCCGCACAAGAGCCGGAATCGCCGGGAAAGTGAGACCCTTGACAGCCGGAAACAGTCGAGCCTCCAGCGCCGCTTCGTCGGTGCCATCGGGTAGTGGCCAGCTGAGGCCGACCTCCTGGGCCAGGCTGACGTACTTGCTGACCACGCCCTTGGAGAGGCCACAGGCCCGAGCAATCTTCTCGTGGCTGAGACCGGCGTCGTACTTGAGGCGCAACACCTCGGTGATGGTTCGCATGGGAATCCTCGGTGCTGGCATCGTCCCCTCCTAGGCCAAAGCAAAAGAAGGGGTCTGCCGTAAAAGTCCGAATCATTCCAGCGAGTTAGGTGAGATTCCGGGAACGTGACCGATGATTCCGATATCGTGACCGCGGATTCTGGGAAAGCGGCCGAAATCGGTCACGATGAAACGGAATGGCCGGTCACGTTGGCCTGGAATAGTCGGTCACGATAGATCAAAACGGGCGGTCACGATGGTGCGGACTACGCAACATGACCTCAACGTGGGGCCATTTGCGCTTGCACGCGGCTTGAAGCCGGCTAAACCAAGAAAGGGGGCGCTACAACCATCTTCGTGTGGCAGCTCAGTACCTGGAGTTCCCGTGGTACGGAAGCAATAAAAAGACAGAGACGGCACAACCAGCAGGTAGGAAGGGACGATGGTGGGCCCAGTAGGACTTGAACCTACGACCAAGGGATTATGAGTCCCCTGCTCTAACCAACTGAGCTATAGGCCCTTATCAGCGCGGGCGTATGATAGCGAAAGCTGCGGCCGTAGGCTAGCGGGTTTCGGGTGGACGCTTGCCACTGGTCAGTATGGCGGCTTTCGAGGCGCTTCGGCTGTGCCATTCCTGGCGCTTTCTCGCCTTCCAGCCTTTCTCGCATCATCGCTCTGGCGCCTCGAAGTCCGGTTTTGGCGGCTGGGTGTACCGCTGGCGTACCCGCGGCACCCACACATCGCCCTCCTCCTCACGCGCCCTTTTCACTCCACACGCTCCCTCTTTCCGCGCCCCTTCTCCCGCGCTATCGCTCCTTGTCGCTCTCTATCCCTCTTTACTCCACGCCAGGGCTATCCAGTCTCCGACTCCGCGTTCTGCCCTGCCTTGGGTCGATGTGGCGTTGTGCCATACCTGAACCGCTTGGTGCCTACTACACCAACCCAAGGATGGTGTAGGGGGCTTCGCAGCAGCGGCGTTCGTCGCGTTCGCTGACGCTGTGCAGGTCGTAGTTGCGGTCGTTGTCGTAGGCGACGAACAGGCGTTCGCGGTCGAGCACGGCGAGGCCTTCGGCCTTGTGTTCGAACTCGAGCACCTTGTCGTTCTCGTCGCGTACCAGGGTGGGTGCCCTGCCCTGGCGGAAGTCGTGCAGTGACATCACCCACAGATAGCCGCCGATGACCTCGTCGTCGCCCTCTTCGGTCTCGAAGCTGGTGAGCAGGTAGAGCTGGCCGTGGTAGGGATCGTACTCAAGGCTCGACAGGCCACAGATGTGCTCCACGCCGTCGTACTCGCCGGGGTCGAAGCTGAAGACGTCGTGCAGGGCGTCGACGAACTCCAGGTTGTCGTCGTCGTTGATGATGTAGTGGGCACCAATGACCCTGCGCACGTAGTCGAAGTCATCGTGGGCCTTGCCCTGCTCGCGGATGCCAAACAGCAAAAGGCCATCGCCACGCTCGCCGGGGATCGCGGCCAGACCCTCGATCTTGTAGTAGGGCTCGCCTACGGCTGCGTCCATCTTGCGCCGGAACTCGAGCGACCCTTCCACACCGTCACGGGGGTCGGGGTCCACCACCTGGACCCGGTCAGGCTCGTGAAGTGGCCAGATCAACAGGTGGTTGTAGGCGTTGAGTTCGTGGGTCTCGTCATCGATGCGATCGAAACCGGTGGTGGCGATCATGTGGCGCCCATCGGTGGTCAGGGCGAAGTCTTCATACTTCACCGCTTCCTTGATGGTCTGCTGGGTCAGGTAGTCGATGCGGCTGTCGTCGGGACCATCGGCGGTCAACGGCAGGCTGAAGGCGGCAGAACGCTCGTGGCCGGGGATCGGCTTGTCGCTGGCCATCAACAGTCGCTCGCCGTCGTAGGCCACCGCGGAAATCTCGGCGTTGACCAGCTCGCCCTGGTCGTCACGCAGGCCGGGAGGAAAGCAGTGGATCGTGCCCTGCTTGAGGATCTTTACTCGTGCCATCAGGCCTCCTGATCGTCGCGTGGTAGATGCATCCAGCCTACGCCTTGTGCCTCTGGTCGGCGAGGGGGTGAGCTTGACTTGCACAAATCTTAAATTTTAATACGAACGCTTCGCATTATTTTCACAATTCGCTATATTGCTTGCCGCTGCCGAAGCTGCACATCTGCCCCACGGCCAACACGCAGCTCCCTCGGCAGGTGGCGCGAGACGGGCCGCCAGAAGCCCGGTCCGCACTGTCCCATCGGCTCGTCTCGACAAGCCGGTCAACATCAGCCAAGCGATCATTCCATGCCTTCCCAGATTTCGACTCAGCTCCACACACGCCCGCGTCCCCTTACTACTGCGCCAGTCACCGGCGTTACGTCATATGGCGGCTCTCCCTTGTCAGCGTCACTTTCCCTCGGTGCAGGCCTTTTGCTGCTGGCCGCTGCTCCGTCGCTTAGCTGGGCGCAGGCGGTTGGCGCCGATCAGCCAGGCACCGACGCCAGGGCGGCCACCGACGAGGCAGCTGTCCAATCCCAGGAGACCATGGTGGTGGTCGGCTCGCGCACGCCGAAGTCGATCAGCGAGATTCCCGGAGCGGTGTGGGTGGTGGACCAGCAGCAGCTGGAGACTCAGATCGCGACGGGAGCCGACCTCAAGACCGCGCTGGGCCGGTTGGTACCGGGGCTGGATCTGCCCCCCCAGGGACGCACCAACTATGGCCAGAACATGCGTGGCCGCAGCGTGCAGGTGCTGATCGACGGCGTCTCGTTGAACAGCTCCCGGGGCCTGTCGCGCCAGTTCGACGCCATCGACCCGTTCAACATAGAGCGCGTCGAGGTGCTGTCCGGCGCCAGCAGTCTTTATGGCGGTGGCGCCACCGGTGGCATCATCAATATCGTGACGAAGAAAGGTGACGGCCCCGGTCGCCACTTTTCCACCGCGACGAGCGTCACCAGCGGCTTCAATGACAGTGACGACGCCGACTTCCGCCTGGCCCAGTCGATCAGTGGCGGCAGCGAGCGTGTCCAGGGACGTCTGGCGGTGGCCTATCAGGACAATGGACGCTTCTATGACGGGCGTGGCGACGAGATCTTCCCGGACATCGCCCAGACCGACCTGCAGGACAATCGCTCCATCGACATCATGGGCAGCGTCGATCTGGCGCTGAGCGCCGAGCAGACGCTGACGCTTGGCGCTCAGCTATACCGCTCGGCCTATGAGGGTGACCGTGGGCTCTACTTCCCCAACCTGGCGCTAGGCAATCTGGAAGGCGCCGAGATCCGCGACGGCTATTCGTCGGATCGCGATCCCGAGACGGATCGTCGCATGGTCAACCTGCAATACCACCACGCCGACCTGCTGGGTCAGGACTTCTACCTGCAGGCGTTCTATCGGGAAGAAGAGGCCAGCTTCAATGCCTTCCCCTACGCCACCACTCAGGGCGTCGAATTCCGCGCCTCCAAGCAGGACACCGATCTGGGCGGTATCAAGGCGCTGTTCGATGCCGAGCTGGGCGAGCGCGTCTCGCTGACCTATGGCCTCGACATGGACCGTGAGTCCTTCGACGCCGACCAGATGTACTTCGACATCGCCACCTCGAATGCCAGTGGCGGTCTCGTCCAGGAAGAGCGCGAGATCGGCCCGCGCTATCCAAGCTACGAGGTCGACGGCTACGCCGGCTTCGCCCAGGGCGACTGGCGGGTCACCGACGGTCTGACCCTGTCCGCCGGGGTGCGCCAGCAGCATATGGACGTCGAGGTCGATGACTTCAACGGCGTACCGGGGGGCGAGAATGACTATGACGCCACCCTGGTCAACGCAAGCGCCCTCTACGATTACGGCAACGGCCACCAGAACTGGATCCAGTTCAGCCAGGGCTTTGAGCTGCCGGACCCGGCCAAGTACTACGGCAAGAGCGCCGATGTCAGCGTCGACGACAACCCGCTGGACGCCATCAAGACAGACCAGGTGGAACTCGGCTGGCGCTTCAATGACGCCGACTGGAGCACCCAGGCGGCGATCTACTACGCCTGGTCCGACAAGGCGGTCGAAAATGCCGAAGACCTGTCGGTCAGCGTGGTCGAGGAAAACAAGCGTGACTACGGCCTGGAGGCGGCGGTGACCCGCTTCCTGGACGGCGGCTTCGAGGTCGGCGGCACCCTGCACCTGGTGCGCTCGGAGCAGGAAGACGAGAACGGCAGCTGGGAAAAGCGTGACGCCCGCTATGCGTCGCTGTCCTCCGCCACCGCCTTCGTCGGTTGGCAGGACATGGCGGCAGGACGCAGCGCCCGCCTGCAGGCCAACCATGCCCATAACCTGGAAGATGACGATGACCGCCAGATCGACGGCTACACCACGGTGGACCTGGCACTGGCCCAGGATATCGATATCGGCCGTCTGACGCTGGGTATCGACAACCTGCTCGACGAGGAATATTCCACCGTCTGGGGACAGCGAGCGGCAATGTTTTACTCGCCCTACTACGGTCCGGAGTACCTGTACGACTATCAGGGTCGGGGACGGACCTTTACCCTTGGCTGGACCATGGACTTCTAAATTTCGTCCTGGGAATTCCCATCCCCACCAGGCGCCGGGCCATTTCAGGTCCGGCGCTTATGGTTTCAGGCTGATGGCGTCGCTCACCTGGCGCGACGACTTCGGGTAGTATTCCTCCCCCTCTCATTTGATAATGAATTGCATTTGCTTTTGCATCATGGCATGCTCTTGGCCCTCCGCATTTCCGCTTTCCAGGACTGTGAGACGGTTCATGTTCCAGGCCCGGCCCACCAATACGCTTACCAAGGTCCCTGCGTCGCGGGGTGCTGAGCTGTCTTGTGATGATTTATCGAAGGCCCGCGCCGGAGGTGCCTGGGTGCTGGTCAGCGTGTTGTTGGGCACCTTTACCGTCAGCCTCAACAACAGTGCGCTGAACCTGGCGGTGGCGGAGCTGATGGCGACCTTCGATGCCAGCGCCAGCCAGGTGAACTGGGTCATCACCCTGTTCATGATCAGCATGGCCATGACCATGCCGCTGACCGGCTATCTGGCCGACCGCTTCGGCCGGCGGGTGATCTATCTGCTGGGGCTGGTCGGTTTTATCGCCGGTTCTGGCCTCGGCGCCATGGCCGACAGTCTAGACAGCATCATCATCGCCCGGGGCGTCCAGGGCATGGCAGCGGGGCTGATGATGCCGCTGTCGCTGGCACTGATCTTCGCCGCCTATCCGCCCGAGCAGCGGGGCCGCGTCAGCGGCATCTGGGGGTTTGCGGTGATGATCGCGCCGGCCATCGGCCCAAGCGTTGGCGGCCTGCTGCTGGAGGTCAGCCACTGGCGGGCGCTGTTCGTCATGAATCTGCCCTTTGCGCTGCTGGGGCTGGTGGTCGGCTGGCGCTGCCTCCATCGGGAGGCGCCCAACCGTGCCAGGCGCTTCGACCTGCCGGGCTTTGTGCTGATTACCCTCGGTATGGGCGCGGTGCTGTTTTCGCTAAGCCGAATCGACAGCCTGGCCGAACTGCTCACGCCCTCGGCGCTTGTCCCCCTGGGGCTCGGACTGGCCGCCCTGGCGGGGTTCGTGGTGGTCGAACGGGGTATGGAGTTCAAGGCAGGGCGTATGCAGGAGCGGAATGCCGACCCCACAGCAGCCCAGGGAGCCCCGGCGCCTCTGCTGTCGCTGTCCCTATTTGGACACCGCGCCTTTCGCCTGAGCGTCATCCTGGCCTGCCTGCAGTCCATCATCCTGTTCGGCTGCGTACTGCTGGTGCCGCTGTGGATGCACCAGGTGCTCGGGGCGAGTCCGCTGACCACCGGGCTTGTGTTTCTGGCCACGGCCTTGATGGCGTCGCTGTCTTCGCCCATCGCCGGGCGGATGATCGACCGCTACCCGCCCCAGTGGTGTCTTCTCGCCGGCCTGGTGCTGACCGCTGTCAGTCTTGCGGGGCTCGCGCTGATGTCGTCGGCGGCGCCAGCCTGGGTAGTGGGGCTGTGGATGGGGACGCGTGGCATTGGCCTTGCTTGCGGCTATCTGCCCTCCACCACGGTGGGCATGCGCGCCCTGCCCGACCGGGACATGGCCCAGGCCTCGGCCATGAACAATATGGCGAGGCGGTTGATCGCCTCGCTGGGTCTGGTGGCGCTATCGCTTTACTACGACACCCGCGTAAGTGGCGTCACCGCCGCTGGCGTGAGTGCCGCCGAGGCCAGCGCCCAGGCCCTGCACGAGACCTTTATCGCCCTGGCCGCCATTGCCCTGCTGTGCCTGCCGCTGGCCTGGGCGCTGGGGCGAGAAATCGGCCACTCGTCGGGGCGCCAGACACGCCAATACAGGTGAAGGATCATCCCCATGACGTTCACGCCATCGCTGCGACCGCCGTCGCAACCCTCACCAGGCTCGCGCTCGCCATTTTCATCACACATGCCACCCGAGCCGCCGCACCGCTCCCGGCCCCAGCCTCGGCAGGCACCCTCAGTGCTGCGCAGCCTGCTGCTGGTGCTCGGGCTGTTCGCCGGCGTGCTGGCCTTTGTGGCACTCGCCCTGCTCGCCGGGATGCTGTTGTTTGCAGGCACTGCCGAGGCCGACATCAGGGCTGGTGCAAGGGCTGATATAAGGTCTGAAGTAAGCGCGGACTCGGCGGCCGCTGCCCCGGCAGTCTCCTCGGCTTCGGCGCCGCGTCTGGTCACGCTGTATCAGGGGGCCACGGACAGCGCGGTAGCGCTGGGGGTAACGCCCATCGGGGTAGTCGATGCCTGGATGGAGAAGCCCACCTATCGCTACCTGCGCGAGGCGATCGATGGCGTCGAGCACGTGGGCCTGGAGACCCAGCCCAACCTGGAAAAAGTGGCCTGGCTCGATCCCGAAGTGATCGTCGCCACCCGCTTTCGACACGAACGGGTGCGCCCGCTGCTCGAGCAGATCGCGCCGACGGTGTTCTCGTCCACGGTGTCTGACTTCAAGGCCTCGCTCACGCTGGTGGCGGCGGCGACCGGGCGCGAGGCCAGGGCCGAACAACTGCTGGCCTGCTGGGACGACCGGGTAGCGGATCTGCGCGCGAAAATCGCCACGACACTGGGTGACGCCTGGCCGCAGAAGGCCGCGGTGGTGCGCTTCAAGAGCGACCACGTGCGTCTGTATTCCTCCGGCTTCGCCGGCAGCATCCTGGAGGAGCTGGGCTTCCGCCAGCCTGACGCCGCCAACGACAGCGGCTGGGGCATGAAGTTGACCAGCGAAGAGAACATCCCCGCGCTGGACGCCGACGTCATCTTCGTGCTGCTGGAAGACGACCCAGCGATCGAAAACACCTACCGCCACTGGACCGCCCACCCGCTATGGCAGCGGCTTACCGCGACACAAGCCGGCCGGGTGTACGAAGTAGACACAGTCAACTGGATCATGGGCGGCGGGATCCTCGCTGCAAACGCGATGCTCGATGACCTCTATCGCCACTACGGCCTGGCGCCGCAGGCGCTCTCCCCTTCCTGCGCGCTGGGTGACGCGCTGGGTGAGGAGCCTTCAGCTGTGAAAGAGCCTTCAGCTATTAAAGAGCCGTCGGCCACAACAGACGAGGGTGCGGCCTGATGCTGGAACGCACCTCCACCCGGGCCGCCGGACTGATCCTCGGTACCCTGCTGCTGCTGGCGGCGTTCGGCGCCAGTGTGGTCCTCGGCACCACCGAGATCGCACCGCTGACCGCCCTTGAGGCCATCACCGACTACGACGGTGGCAGGGTCAGCCATATCATCATCCTCAGCGAACGCCTGCCCCGGGCGGTGATCGCCACCCTGACCGGTGCAAGCCTGGCGGTGGCCGGTGCGCTGATGCAGACCATGACGCGCAACCCGCTGGCCTCGCCAAGCATCCTCGGCATCAACGCCGGCGCCATGTTCTTTGTGGTGGTAGCGGTATCGCTGCTGCCGCTGCACACCCCCGGTCAGTACGTGTGGGCGGCCTTGCTCGGCGCGCTGGTCGCCGCACTCGCCGTGGTGGCGCTCAGCCATGGCCGGCGCGGCGAGCTGTCACCGCTTCGGGTCGTGCTCGCCGGGGTGGCGGTGACGGCGATGTTCGTGTCCTTCAGTCAGGGCCTGTTGATCATCGACCAGCAGAGCTTCGAGAGCGTGCTGTACTGGCTGGCGGGCTCGGTCTCCGGGCGCGAGCTTGAACTGGTGGTGCCACTGCTGCCGCTGTTTGCCCTGGCCCTTGCGATCACCGCGGCCCTCGCCCGTCAGGCCAACGCCCTGCTGCTGGGCGATGACATGGTCACCGGCCTGGGCATGCGCGCCGGCACCCTGAAGCTTGCCTTGGGCCTGTGCGTAATCCTGCTGGCCGGCAGCTCGGTGGCGCTTGCCGGGATGATCGGCTTCGTCGGCTTGATCGTGCCACACATGGCCCGCGGCCTGGTCGGCATCGACCATCGCTGGCTGCTGCCGGCGTGTGCGCTGCTCGGGGCCACGCTGCTGCTGGTCGCCGATATCGCCTCGCGCTTTCTGATGGCGCCCCAGGAGATCCCGGTCGGCGTCATGACCGCGCTGATCGGCACGCCCTTCTTTATCTATCTGGCCCGCAAGAAGCAGGTATCCGCATGAGCAGCTTGTCTGGCGCCAACGCCGAATCCGCCACACAGGGCCATACACAAGGCCATACACCAGATCGGGCCAACCGGCGCTATCGCCGCCTGGTAGCGCTGCTGGCGCTTGCGCTGGTGGCAAGCGCAGGCCTGTCGCTGTCGCTGGGCAGCTTTCCCACTCCACCCATCGAGGTGCTGAAAGCCCTGGCCGCACCCCAGACCAGCGACATCGGCTTCATCGTCTGGGAGCTGAGGCTGCCGCGCATTCTGCTGGCGGTGCTGGTGGGGGCGGCGCTGGCGGTGGCCGGCGCGGTGCTGCAGGGCATCGTCAGAAACCCGCTGGCCTCGCCGGATGTGATCGGTATCACCAGCGGCGCGGCGCTGGCGGCGGTGGTATTTCTGGCCGGTTTTGCCAGTCAGCTGAGCATCCATCTGCTGCCGCTGGCGGCGCTGGGCGGCGCCCTGGTGGCCACCGTGCTGGTGGTGGCGCTGGCCTGGCGAAAGGGGCTCAATCCCAGCCGGGTGGTGCTGGTGGGTATCGGGCTGTCCGCCGCCATGGGGGCGGCGACGACCCTGCTGATCGTGATCAGCGACGACGCCTCGGCGCTGCACGCCTACGTCTGGCTCACCGGCAGCCTGTATGCGGCCCAGTGGCGCCATGTGCTGTCGCTGCTACCCTGGCTGCTGGTGGCGATTCCGCTGTGCCTGAGCCTGGCTCGGCATATGGACGCCCTGGCTCTGGGCGACGCCGTGGCCGTCGGGCTCGGTGTCGATGTGCTGAGAAGCCGGCTGATCCTGCTGGCCCTCAGCATGGCGCTGGCCGGCGCGGCGGTGGCGTTTGCCGGGGGCCTCAGCTTCGTCGGACTGGTGGCGCCCCATCTGGCGGCCCGCCTGGTCGGGCGCAGTCTTGCACGGCTGGTGCCGGTGGCGGCGCTGTGTGGCGCGCTGATCGTGCTCTACGCCGACTTGATCGGCCGAGTGGCCTTTCTGCCCAAGGACCTGCCCGCCGGGGTCTTCGTCTCCGCGGTGGGTGCACCCTTCTTCGTCTATCTGCTTTATCGCACCCGGCAGTAATGGTGCTAGGTGCCTCGCCGTGATCCGGTCAGCACCCCCTCAGCAACACATCCGACAGGAGGTCCGATGTTCCATATTGCCCCGCGCAGGGACAGCTTCAGCCAAGCACAGATCGATCGCTTCGCCGGGCTTGCCACCTCGACCCTGGGCCACTTCAGTGACTTTGGCGCCATTGCCTCACTGGAGCCGCTGCACCGCCCGGTACGCCTGGTCGGCACCGCCCTGACGGTCAGAATTCCTCATGTCGACGGCGCCATCATCCGCGAGGCGCTGACGCTCGCACGCCCCGGTGACGTGCTGGTGATCGACGTGTCCGGTGATCATCGTCGCGCCTGCTGGGGCGAGTTTCGCGCCTACGCGGCGCTGACCAGGGGACTCGCCGGTGTCGTCACCAATGGCGCTGTCACCGACCGGGAGACGCTGTCTCGGCTGACCCTGCCGATGTTTGCTGCGGGTACCAGTCCGCTGACCACTCGCTCGCTGTCGCTGGAGGGTGAGATCAACACCCCGGTGGCTATCGACGGAGTCACCGTCACGCCCGGCGATCTGGTGCTGGGCGACGACGACGGTCTGTTCGTGGTGCCCCCGCACCGGGCCGACGAGCTGGCCGAAAAAGCCCTGGCCAAGCAGCAGGACGAAACTCGTCGGCGCGAGGCGATGCTCGCTGAGCATCCCGAATGGCTGCGCTGAATATCCCGTCTCTTGCGCACGAAAAAACGGCGGCATCGGTGTTCACCGATGCCGCCGTGCATTTTCCTGACGGTGAGATCAGGCTTGCTGCAGCGTCCCCAGACGGTCGGCTTCGCCAGCGCTACCGACACCCTGTTCAACACCGGCAGTTGCCTCGGCGTTCTGATGCGTCAGCGCCCCCTGGCAGGTCCTCAGCGGATTGACGGTCTCGCTGACGCCAAAAGGCATGCTGCCGGGGCCTCCGGCACGCTCGATGATCGGGGCGATCAGGCGCTTGTAGGGCCAGCGCTCGCGCTCGAACAGCGCGGACTTCAAGACATTGCGCTCGGCGGCATCGAAGGGCACGGCGTCGAGCTGGGCCTCGAGCTGAACCGTCAGATCTCGCCATAGCGCGCGCTGGCAAAGGCCATAGTGCCCCGCCAGGGTGTCGATGATCGCACGCAGATTGACCTGGATCGCCAGGGTCTGCAGCCAGAACAACAGCGCCTCCTGACTGTCGTGGTAGAGGGTGTTGGCGTGACCCGGCTTGATCCGGTAGCAGGGATCCTGCATGCCGTGGCGCTCGAGCTGGCCGACGTTGATACGCAGCGAGTCATGATCACGCAGCAACAGTCCCTCGACCCTACCCTGGCGCACCACCAGCACGGCGTTCTGGCCGTGCACCTCCGCCAGCATGCCGAGCCTCAGCATGCGCAGGTTGATCTCGAAAAAGCGCGCACACAGCTCGCCAAACAGCGCCTGTGCGCTCGCGGCTCCCTGTTCCATGCCACGCTGCACCATCCAGTCATCGAAGACGTGATGGGCGCTGACGCGTGCTGGACCTGACGCCCCGACCATCGGTAGCGGCGTACCCAGGGTCGCCATGGGTACCAGTTGGGTGCCGGCCTGCTCGAGCAGCGCCTGAGGATAGCTGCGCACCATGGCGCTCAGGTGGCGCGGGGCCTCATCGAACAGGCTGGCGTCCTCGGGCAGGTAGGCCCACCACTTGCCTTCGTCACACAGGTGCAAGGCGCTTTCCAGCAGTGGATCGCGCTGCCGGGCTTCTTCCAGCAGCCGTGCGCTCAGATCGCCATTGATCATCTTCACCGCCGGCAGGTAGCGCGAGGCCCCCAGCGAGTGGATGGCCATGGGCAGCTTGAGGCTATACGCTGCGCCGTCTGACGAGGGCGCAGCCGGCAGCAGCGAGCGCAGCGACGAGGTCGGCCACCAGCGCCCGGCGCTAGCCTCCAGGGTGATGCAGTGACCAGCGGCAAAGTCCTCAGCGAGCCACTTCGGCAGGGCATGATCGTGCTGCCAGGGGTGCACCGGCAGCGCCAGGTGGCTATCGGCGATGCCCTTGGCGCGCATCTCATCGGAGAGTGCCTGACGCTCCTCGGCCGCGAGCAGCCAGTCTGCGGGTTGTTCCAAAGGGGCGCTCTCTCTATCGGCGCCCGAAGTCGCTCTAAAGGCGCCCGAAGTCGCTCTAAAGGCGCCCGACTCCGCGCCGGCTGTCGCTCTATCGGCGCCCGAAGCCGCGCCGGCTACGAGCGCCCCCACCCCTGCGCCATGGGTCAGCCGGTCACGCGCGACCGCCACCCAGTAAAGCTCGACGGAGTTGGCAAACTCGGCCATATAGGCGCGGTACTCGGCAGCGCTAAGCCCCTGCTTGGCCTTGGCGGTGGGATGGTAGGGCCGGTCGAGCAGCGACGCCCACTGTTCCAGAATGGTGAAGTGCTCAAGGGTGCCCAGGGAGGCAAGATGGCGGGTATCCACGCCGTGCGCCATGGAGGCCGTGGCTTGCCACAGGCTGTCCTCAAGGGCGTCGAGAAAGACGCGCTGGCCCGGTGTCAGGGTCTGGTCATCGCCGCCGAACACCCGGCGCATCAATGCCACGGGGTCCAGGGGCGACGGAGTCCCCCCATCGAGCGCCAGCACTGGCGTGCCGGGCACCTTCTGCCAGTCCTGGGCAATGCCGGGCTCCAGCAGCATCACCAGGCTGGTCTTTTGGCTAGCGCCCTGGGCCCGCTCTTGGCGCCACAATCGCGCCCCGGGGTGGGCCACCAGAGAGTCATCACCAAACAGCTCAGCGGCAAACGAGCGGGCATCGCTGTCATCACCGGCCAGCGAGTCGATCTCGAGGATCCCCTCGACCAGCAGGCCATCGACCAGCGACTGAAGGATCTGCTCGCTGGCCAGGCGCCTCGCCTGGGGTGAAGCCTGAGGTGAAGGAACGGCTGAAGAAACAGGCGAAGAAACGGA
This sequence comes from Halomonas sp. OfavH-34-E, assembly GCF_024124525.1. NCBI lineage: Bacteria > Pseudomonadati > Pseudomonadota > Gammaproteobacteria > Oceanospirillales > Halomonadaceae > Halomonas > Halomonas sp. OfavH-34-E. The sequence goes on from NZ_JAMXRY010000009.1 coordinate 92,463, forward strand.
ATCAAACGAGGCCATATTGGGCTCTCCTTGCAACTGCAACGATCGGGGGCACCGACGAAGGCGCGGCAGCAGGGTTCGGGGTTCGGGCAACAGGGGCACCGGAAGCAAGCGACAGGCACTTCATGCGCGTGCCTCCTTCAAGGCGCTCGTCAGGGCGCGAAAGGCGATGCCCCGCTCGTCGCCGAGCAGGAAGGTACGCACACCGCGCTCGCGCCACTCGGCCTTGGCGCCCACATGGCGCAGGAAGGCGGCGTAGGGAAGGCCGTGGTCCGCCGCCCGCTGCTGCACCCGGCAAAGCGCTTTTAGCACCTCGGGGTGGGCGGTCTGCCAGCTCACGCCCAGGGACTGGGACAGATCAGCGGCACCTTCCAGCACCAGGTCGAGACCATCGACCGCGCACAGCTCGTCGATGCGCTCGACGCCGGCCCGGCTCTCGATCATGGCAACGACCAGAATCTCGTCGTTGGCCTTTTGAACGTATTCGGCCAGGGAGTGCTTGCCGAAGGCGCCGGGGCGCCCGGCGTTGAGGCTGCGCGTGCCCTGGGGGGCGTACTTGCAGGCACGTATCGCAGCGGCCAGCCGCTCGGGGTCTTCAACGCTCGGCAACACGATGCCCTGAGCGCCGCCGTCGAGCAGGCGCAGCAGGGTCTTGGGGTTGTCGTCGGCGACCCGCACCAGCGGCGTCAGCTCATAGCTCTCGGCGGTGCGGATCATGTGCTCGACGGTTTCCGGGTTGATCAGCACGTGCTCGGTGTCGATCACCACGAAGTCGAAGCCGGCCTCGGCGATCAGCTCGATCGACGCCGCCGTGGGCAACGAGGCCAGCACGCCGTAGACCTCGCGCTGCTCGCTCAGCGCACGTTTCAGGCGATTGGTTCTCAGCATGGGGTGCGCTCCTGTGTCGCTGCAGCCTTCCCCGTGGTCACAGACGCAGGGCGCGACGCCGGCGCATGCACAGCCAGGGGATTGGGCACCCGCTTGATCTGAGGCACCTCGTCGCCGAACAGCCGCCGGCGGGTCAGTGCTTCCACTTCCCACTCGGGGACGAAGACGTCGAACTGGCGATAGCGCTCGGCGTGCTCTGGATGGGCGTCCTGGTAGGCGGTGATGACGTCGGCGACCATGGCCCAGAAGGAGCCCTCGGTGAGTCCGAAGTGACGCTCGAGGAAGATCGCCATCTCGGCCAGGGCAATAAAGAAGAAGGCGTCGCAGGAGTAGTCGCGCACCGCCGCCAGGTCGTCGGTGACGATAAAGGAGTTGCGGTTGCGCGCGGCGTGGGCCGCCGGCAACGGCTCCAGGCTGGGGGCCAGCTCGGGACGGGCCAGCGCCGACGGGCAGTAGCGCACCCCGTCGTGGAAGTCCTTGAGCGCGACTCGCACTGGCCAGCCATTACGATGGATCACCACGATATTCTGGCCGTGGGACTCAAGCCCCACCCCTTCGGCGAACAGCAGGTGGATGATCGGCAGTGTCGCCACGCTCACCAGTTGGCGGGTCCAGGCGTCGCGCCCGTGACGGGCGATCCAGTCGGCAATAAAGGGCTCTGTGGGCGCCCCGTCTGGGTCGCGCAGACACTGGCTCAAGCCGTTGAAGGGAACCGCCTGCTCGCCAGGGGCGAGAAAGCCGTCGATATGCTCACGCCACAGGGCACCGGCCTGGCCGTACACCTCGTCATGGCGCAGGCCGCCAAAGGCGCGTTCGTCCAGGGCAACCCCGGCCAACTCGCCGAGGATCACAACGTTGGCCGCCCCGGCGCCGGCGTCGTTCTCCAGAAGCTGCTTGAGCCAGGCGGTGATGATGGGGCCGTTGGTGATGGTATGGCGCGCCAGGATGCGGGTACTGGAGGTGTTGGTGATCCCCAGCGCCAGCTTGAGATAGGGCGTCGGGGACGCGTGCCGATCGTGATCCAGCGGCGCCAGGGTACGAATCGACTGCTGCGGCCGATAGCGGGTCTCGCCCTCGCCGAGCAGGGCGATCTCGCCACTGGCAAGCTCCGGGTAGAGCGCGCTGACCAGCACATTTTCCCACTGCCAGGGGTGCACCGGCAGCAGCACCGCCTGCTCGCGCGAAAGGCCTCGCTCGCCTAGCCACTCGGCCAGACGCTGCCTGGCCGGCGATCCCTCTTCACCCAGCTCGGCATCGGCCATGGCCGCGAATGTCGCCAGGGCGCCGAGACCAGGAACAGCCCCCTGATGTGCCAGCCGCGCCGGCAGCGCCAGCCATAGCACCCGCAGCGGCTGGCCGAACTCGGGACCGAAGCGACGGTTGTCGCCAAGCGTGAAGCCGAGACGAGACTTGTAGCAGGGATGGTAGCTGTGGGCGTCGGTGAAGTACTGCTCCAGGGCGTCGGCGTCGAGCGTGTGGGGCGCGCTCTGGCCGTCGACGGGCGCTGCCGTCGAAGACTGCAGGTCCTTGATCAGGGTCTGCTTGAGCTCGTTGATGAACCCCGGCTGCAGCCGCCCTTGAAGGTCTCCCTCGGCCCTGGCGCTCAGTGTGGACGCCAGGTCGTCCAGAAACTCCGAGAGCGACGGCGCCTCCCTGTGGCGGTTGGCCTGGGCCGAGGCCAGAGCCGGCGCCTTTGTCGACGCCCGAGCCGACGCCTGTGTCGGCGCCAGGACCAGACTCTGATGATCGAGGCGAATCAGCGAGAAGCTGTGGCACAGCCAGCCTCGCACGCGATAGTCGCGCTCTCCCAGGGAGACGACGAAGGTGGTTTCACGCCCCTGCCCTTCACCCTCAATCGGGGCCAGGTGCTCGCAGCGATACTCGAGCACGTCTTCGTACAGCAGGGTCTGCAGCAATTGGGCGATGACCCGCCGCTCGATGCGCGACCGATGACGCCAGTCGTCGGAACTGGCAAAGGGAACGGCAGCGGGAACAGCACTGGGAGCAACACAGGGGGCAACTCGAGGTGCGGCGACGTCTGCGACGGCGTCAGCGGACCCCGTCGCGGGCTCGGCAACGTAAGAAGGTGATGACATGAATAACCTCAGCGTGCGGTGTCAGGTGACGCCCTGTCGGCGCCAATAAAGATCTGCGGCGGCCTTGGGTGGCACAGAAAGTCGGCGTGGGAGATGTTGTAGCCGTAGGCCCCGGCCAGCGGCAGCACCAGAAGATCCCCCGGGGCGACGTCGCCAAGCAGTCGATCGCGCCCCAGCACGTCCTTGGGCGTACATAGCTGCCCCACCACCGTCCAGGGTCGCTTCTCGCCGGACGACGCTTCGCCGCGCTCCCCGCTCGGCAGGTGGATGACAGGGTGGTCGTGGCCCTGGGCCACAGGCAGCCGGAACTGGTGGGTACCGCCACGACAGACGACGAAGCCCTGGCCATGGCTGTGCTTGGTGTCCAGCACCTCGATGGCGTAGTAGCCACAGAAGGCACTGAGGAAGCGGCCGATCTCGAAGCGCACCCGCGGGGCCTGATCCATCGCCTTGAGTCGCGTGTCCAGATGGGCACACAGCACCTGCCAGTCGAATTGCCGCTCGGGTTCGAACGGCGCCATGTAGTCGACGCCGATGCCACCCCCGACATTGAGCTGAGTGACCCTGGCGGGCGAGGCGGCAAGCGCTCGCCACTCGGGCCAGCGTGCCAGGTAGCCGTCAAGCAACGCCTGGTGGCGCGCCACGCTCGTCTGGTGGGACATGGCGTGGATGTGAAAGCCGACCAGGGTGAGATGGGCAGCGGCGTCCACCGCCGCCACCGCCTCGCCAAGCCTGGCTTCGTCGATGCCGAAGGGGGTGGCGGTACCGGCCATGCGCAGACGACTCGACAGCGCCTCGGGCAGGGTCGGATTGATGCGGATCAGCACCGCCTGGTGACGCCCCCTGGCCGCGGCGAGTCGCTCAAGCCGCGCGATCTCGCCAAGGCTCTCCACGTGAAAGGCCTCGATGCCCTCGTCCATGGCCAACGCCATCTCCGTGTCGAGCTTGCCCGGTCCCGACAGCACCCAGGGCAGCGTGCTCGTCGCCTCGCGCATGCGACCGATCTCGCCACCGGAGGACAGCTCGAAGCCGTCCACGATGGTCGCCAAGGTCCCGAGGACCGGCGCCTCGCTATTGGCCTTGATGGCGTAGAAAAGCTCTACACCGTCGGGCAGCGCGGACTTGATCGAACGCGCCCGGGCGGCCAGCGCCTCCAGGTCATAGAAGAAGGCGGCGATGGGATCTTGCGCTTCGGCCTGGTGGCAACGGATCGCCTCCCGCACCGCTGGCGGCAGCCGCTGGGCCTCTTTACGCCCCGAGGCAACAACACTGTCAGCCATGGGCCACCTCCCGGCGCTCACCTGCGAGCTGATGCCAGGGGTTGGGCAGCCACACATAGTCAGCGTGACGATCGGCCCGGGCCATCAGCCTGAGCTTGAGGTTGGTCTTGCACGGCAAGTCGCCCCCTGCGAGCAGCACATCGAGTTCGGGCGTGGCGACTCCGAGCCGTTGCCTGGCCCGCGAAAGCTCCTCCCCGGTGGCCATCCACAGACGCTCGGCCAGGGCCGGGCGGCGCCAGCTCAACGCCAGGATCGCCTCGGCCAGGTGGTTGACCAGCAGGCAGTAGGCGATGCGCTTCCAGCCCTTGTCGCGGCTGTAGGTCATCGACGCGCGCACGCGCTCATCCAGCGTCTCGCCGGCGAGCCAGTCAAGGCCATGATCCTCGGTCAACTTGACGCCTTCGAAGTCGCGCAGCAGTACGCGACGGGGCCAGCCCTGGTCATGGATCAGCACACAGTTCTGCAGATGCGGCTCGACCACGATGCCATGACGGAAATACAGCGCCAGCACCGGCTCGACCAGGGCGCCAAGATAGGCCTTGTACCAGTCGACAATCCTGTGTTCGGGCACATCGTCGGCGGGAGCGCCGCTCACAGCAGCGGACCCAGGCGAACTCGCGCGCGCCACCAGCGATGGCACCATTGGCTCAAGTTCGGTGTCACGGGCGAATACCGTCGCCGCCAGCAGGCAGCGCTCGGCGCCGAAGCGCCGACAGAAGTTCTCGCGCAGGATGACCCCGGTCTGCTCGCGGAACCAGCGGCGCTGGTCGTCGTCAGCGTCCTGCGGGGCCCAGTGCAGGGTGGCGGGCTCCCGAGCCAGCTCGAGGGTCTCGAGCGCCGGGTCTTCACTGTCGATCAAGCGACTCATGATGCGATCGATGACCAGGGTGCTCTCGAGCTCGTACCAGGCGTTCTTGCGCACGCAGTTGGTGATGCGCACGTTGAGCGAGCCCTTGATGAACCAGGGATGCTCAGGCGCATGCCAGGTACGCATCGAGGCGGTGGGCAGCGCCAGCGGGCCGCTTCTGCCCAGGTCGCGGATGCTGCCGTCGTTGATCCGCGCGGCGACATCCGGCACCTGGCGAAACAGCTCGGCCTGGACCGGGTGCATGGCCAGCACCACCCGCCCGGCCTCGGGCTCCGCGCTCTGGTCGGCGGCCTGGCTGAGCACCTCACCGGGCTCCAGGCCATTGCAGGCGATCCGTAGCCCTTGCGCCGGAAACGAAAACTGGTGCAAGCGGGTACCCTGACCAAACTCGGGGGAGCAGTCCCTGCCCTGGCCCTTCACGCCTTGCGGCCACTGCCTGGCCTTGGGCGTGGGATGATTTGGATGGCCGAACCACAGCCCCTGTTCGCTGGCGGCGTAGTCCTTGAGCGGGTCATGCGGGCGTTGCCGAGCGTCCTCGATGATGGAGGCCATCACTGCCTGACTCTGCAGCACCTGATCGCCGAACTCGGGATTGGGGCTGGCCTCGCGCCAGGGGCCATCTTCCAGCAGGGCCGATACCAGCTCGCCGGTATCGGCCTCCCGCCAGGCCTCATCGAGGCCGCGTCGCAGATACAGCGGCGACACAACCTGATGGCAGCCCATCGACGAGTGGCGATCGACCAGCACGAACAGGGTCAACGAAGACGACCAGTCGACCTGCAGCGGCAGGCCCTGGAGGCTCGTTGGCAGGCCAAGCCGGTTGGCGGGCCAGTGGTGGCTCAACAGGTCGTGGGGGATCGCCACTTCCTTGATGATGCCGTTGAGCAGGGCATGCTGTGAGGCATGCCGAGCGATCTCGCCAGGGGTGCGAGTACATGGGGGGAATTGCATGTGCAACCTCCGCAAGGATTCCTTCCTTGTTTTGCTTCCCCGGACGTCGAATCATCGACGCCTTTCGTCAGGGGAAACCGCGCTTTCCTGGCTAGTCACTTGGCGAAGGGTTGTTGTTATGGCGTACGTTGTTATGAAGTCGTTGATCTGGAAACTGATTCTGCAGATGGCCTGAAAACAGCCTCAGGCGTTGCCTGATGTCATCGAAGCGGCACCACGGCCCGTCCGCGTGGACCGCCGCCGTCCTGGCGGCGGTCCGGATCAGCCGACTAGCGGCGCTTACGAAAAGTAGCGCTTTCCAGCCGTAGTGCTTACAAACGCGGCCTTTAGAAGTCGACGCTATACCCTACCGTCAGGGTACGACCACGACCGGCGAAGTAACGGTCGTCGTTGACCAGCGCGCTCTGGGAGTAGTAGGTGATGTAGTCCTCGTCGAGCAGGTTGGACACGCCCACATTCAGCTTGCCGGTAGGCAGTTGGTAGCCCACCGCAGCGTCCACCAGCAGATAGCCGTCGAACTCGCGATCGTCCTCGTCATAGGTCTCATCGAACGAGTAGTTGGCCTGGAGGAAGGTGGACACCTTGTCGGTCCAGTTGGCGGACCAGCTACCGATCAGACGATCCGGCGAGACATCGAGGCCGGACAGTTCGGCATCGAGGTCGCCATCGTCGTCGCTGTCATACAGCCCGGTCATGTGGGAGTAGGCCAGGCGACCGGAGTGGCGCTCGGTAAAGGCGTAGTCCACCGAGGCCTCGATACCGGTGATCTGGGTCTCCTGGCGGTTCATGATGAAGACGCCGTCTTCTTCGGTCAGGCGGCTGCCGAAGTCGGAGGTGGACTCGTAGTAGCTCAGCTCTGCCGACAGGCGATCCCCTTCGAAGCGCACGCCGGTCTCGACGTTTTCGGTCACGATGGGACGCAGGTTGTCGATGCTGTCGACGGACTGTCCCGGGGTATCGATGCCGCGCAGCGCACGACCAACATCAGGGATCGAGAAGCCTTCGGAGTAGTTGGCGAACAGGCTGACGCGATCGACCGGCTTCCACACCGCGCCGACGTTGTAGAGCGTCTCGTCGAAGTCGGGATTGCCGCCCTCGACGTCGACGCCATTGTTGGCCCACACCGTCTGATAGTCATCGATATCCAGCTCGGCGTACTCGTAGCGCACCCCGGCGGACAGCAGCAACGAGTCGATCGGCTGCAGTTCGGCCTGGAAGAACGGCGACAGGTCGGTGTAATCGGTGGGCGGCACGTAGGTGCGGTTGCTCTGATACAGGTACTGCTCGGTCTCGTCGAACAGCGTATCGAAGCCACCGGTCAGCTTGAGCCGGTCATTCCACAGGTCGTCCTTGGTCAGCGAGACCTTGGTGCCGAACTTCTCGGTCTTGGCCGAGCTCTGGTCGTAGTAGGTGCCTACCGGCGCCAGCGAAGGATCCTGGAAGCTGCTGGAGTCGGTGGCGCCGAACAACGCCTCGTAGTCCTGATAGTAGGCCTGGGCGCTAAGGTGCATGCCGGCCAGGTCGTAGTTCTCGTAGCTCAGACCAGTGGTCCAGACCTCGTTGAAGGGGGCGTCGCCCTCGGGGGTGCCACGCACGGAGGTGGTCGGAATGCCGGCGTCGCGATCGCCGGTCACGCTGACGTAGTCGTTGTGACCTTCGATGTCGTAGTGATTGAGGGTGAACTGGATGCGCTGGTCATCGTCGATCCAGTAGGCGATCTTGCCGAGCAGGTCATAGCTGCGCGAGTCCATCAGGTCGCCCTGGGTGTTGTCGACACCGACCGGGTCGTCCTTGGCGTCGAGGTACAGCCCCTGGTCCTCGTAGCTCAGACCAAACAGATAGTCGACGTTGCCCTTGTTGCCGCTGAAGCCGTAGTCGGTCTTGTAGCTCAGGGTGTCCTCGTCCAGCTCGCTGGTCGGGGTGGTCATCTGCACGCCGAAGTGCTGATTGAAGGAACCCGGCTCCGGACGCTTGGTGATGATGTTGATCACCCCGCCGGCTGCGCCGACGCCGTTGGTGGCGTTGGCGCCCTGGATCACCTCGATCTGCTCCACCTGGGAGAAATCGATGGTGTGGGCCTCACGACCGGTCGGACGCAGCGGATTCGACTGGGGAATGCCGTCGATCAGAAACAGCGGTGTGCGGCCCCTCAGGGTCTCGCCGCTGCCGGTCATCTTCTGGCGGTTGGGCGAGTAGGACGGCAGCAGGTTGCTCAGAATCTGGGAGGAGTCGGTGGTCACGTCCAGCTGCTGGGCGATCTCCTCCTCGCTGATGATGCGCACGGTCTGCGGCGAATCTTCCGCGGTGGTATTGGTCCGCGAGGCGGTCACCACCATGGTCGGGGCCTCGTCGGCACGGGCGCCGTTCGAGGAAGAGGTATCGACGGAGGTCTGCGCCGCGACCTGCTGTGCGGCCACCAGGCCAAGCAGTGAAACGGTGGGCCAGAGAGCATGACGTTTCATGTCGTGCATCGTTCCTTTTGCTAAATCGAATGATCGCGCAAACGCTGACTCGAGGTCTGGCGAGTCCCTCACGCCAGGACGTTGCTCTCGGACGTCGTCCCTGCCCCGTGCTGCCGCTCCCGGCGAGCGGTGGCGATGCGATTCGCCACCTTCCCGAACGGCCGCACCTTACCGAAGCCTCGATGCCGCATTGCGTCGTTTATTGCCATCTCACATACAAATGAGAACGATTATCCTAATTAATCGCTTTCCTGATGTCCACGAAATGCGAACCATTCGTTCGGCATAAGCTAACAACACACTGTGCTAAAACGCCGCGCGCCATGCCGACAAACCGCGCCGATACGGGCCTGGCCGGATTGAAAATGAGAATTTTTTGTCATACCGTGCTGCTGCCACACACCCCAGGCGGGCCTTGCATGACCTCATCTCAGCCTTCTTTGCCGACCACACCCTCGTCCAGCGCGGCCCCCCGACACCGGTCCGATGCATCGTCAGGCGTGTCGTCAGACGGATCGTCTGACGTGCCGTCCGATGGATCGACGGCGGCGTCCGCGCTCGGCCACCCGTTGGCGGGACATTCTCTCAAGGTCGGCTACGAGGAACGGCTGGTACTGGACGGGGTGGATATCGCGGTGGCGCCAGGCAAGCTGACGGTGCTGCTCGGTCCCAACGGTAGCGGCAAGTCGACCCTGCTGAAGACCCTGGCACGCACCTTGAAGCCCCAGGGCGGCCAGGTGCTGCTCGACGGTCAGGATATTCACCGTCGCTCCACCCGCGAGGTCGCCCAGCATCTGGGACTGCTGCCCCAGGGGCCGACGGCACCGGAGGGGCTGAGCGTGCGCCAGCTGGTGGCAATGGGACGCTTTCCCCACCAGCGCCTGTGGCAACGCGATGCCCGTCGCGACGCTGAGGTGGTCAAGCAGGCGATGGCCTACACCCGGGTCACCGAGTTCGCCGAACGCCACGTCGACACCCTGTCCGGTGGACAGCGCCAGCGCTGCTGGATCGCCATGGTGCTGGCCCAGCAGACCGACCTGATCCTGCTCGATGAGCCCACCACCTTTCTTGACCTCAAGGTCCAGGTGGACCTGCTGGAGTTGCTCTCGGGACTGGCCCACGACCAGGGGCGCACCCTGCTTTTGGTGCTGCACGACCTCAACCTGGCCGCCGCCTACGCCGACGAGCTGGTGATGATGCGCGACGGCCGCATCCTCACCAGCGGCGCACCGCGAGAGGTGTTCACCGCCGACAATCTGAAGCGCGTCTTCGACCTCGACGCCCACGTCATGGTCGACCCTGAAAGCGGCAAGCCGCTGTGCGTACCTTTGCTGGGGCGCCGTGAATCGCAGACGGCGCAGCAGAGACCAACCGCCGAGTCGTCTTCGACGCACACTCAGGCAAGGCATCCTTCGACAACGTCAGGGCCGAGGCCATGAGCCACGTCTTCTGCACCGACCTGTCTCGCGAAGCGGGGGATCCGCTGCCCGGCAGCGGCGCCCACGCCGAGCGCAACCTCTTGATCAGCTGGCCCCGGGCCAGGTGGCAGCGCAACCTGCGCCACGCCAGCGACATGCCCCCCGAGCTGGCAGCGCAACTCGACGCCCTGGCCGCCAGCGGTCGTCGGGTCAATCTGATCCATCGTCGTGATCAGCCTGCCGAGGTCCACGAGGTGATCCTGATGCCGGAGCGTCGGCGTCTTCAGCTAGACCGCAGCGCGCTGGTGGCCTTTGTCGAGGCGCTGGCCGCGGGCGAGGATCTCGAGCGCTGGCCGTCCACACCGCAGCACCACGACCTGGTGCTGTGCTGCACCCACGGCAAGAAGGACAAGTGCTGCGCGCGCTACGGCTATCGCAGCTACAAGGCGCTGGCCCGCGCCGTGGAGGAACATCGCCTGCCCTTCGACGTGTGGGAGAGCAGCCACCTGGGCGGTTGCCGCTTCGCCGCGAGCATCATCCTGCTGTCACCGGTGCGCAAATACGGGCGTATCGAGCCCGACCAGGCGTTGCCCATGCTGCAAGCCGAGGCGCAGGGGCGGCGCTTCCTGCCTGGCTATCGTGGAGCCTCCCACCTGACCCCGGCCCAGCAGTGCGCCGAGGTCGCCGCGCTCCAGTGGCTGGCCAGGGACTCGGCCCTGCCCTGCGTCGAACTGGCGCTGGTCGAGGACAACGCCCTGGACCCGCAAGAGATGCCCGGCCAGCACACATACAACGACAGCGACAACGACGGCGACAACGAACTGCAATACCGCCGCCAGATCTGGCGCTGGCGCCAGTCCGGCGAGGGCGATGGCAAAGGCAAGGTCGGGGACGCGAGCGGTGAGCTGGTCGTCCATTGCCATACCCTCACGCTTGCACGGGTCGACATGTGCTCGGATATCGACCAGGGGCCCAGCCCCAGCCAGGTCTGGCGGGCCGCCAGCATTCAATCGATCGACGCCGGCTATCGGCAATATTCTTGATAACAATTCGCATTTAATTTATGGTGTCCACCGTTGGTCTTATGACCTCAAGCCTCCGGCCTGCAGGACACCCCATGACATCAGCGCTGCCTCGTCTGTATTGCGGTCCCCTGGAACACCTTGCCGTACCCACCGTCGCGGCCGAGCTACCCGACGACGCCATGCCTGCCGAGCGTCTGCTCGAACCTGGCGTGCTGGACGAATTGCTCGAGCGCTTCGCCGCCCAGTACCAGGGCGATGACCTCAAGGCGGTGGCCTCGCTCTGGTCCAAGTGGCATTTCAGCGCGATGGCCGCCCATACCCTGGCCTCCAACCTGCTGCTGGAGCGCGACCTGCCGGTAGCGCTGGATCAGATGGGCCTGTATCTCAGCGACAGCGGCCAGACGATTGGCATCGCCCTGCCCCACGAAGGCACCCCGCTGGGGTCACTCGACGCCTTCGAGCGCTTCGAACGCCTGCTGCAGGGGCATGTGGCACCGCTGGTCGACATGCTGGGCTGCGTCTCCGGGGCCTCTCCCAAGGTGTTCTGGAGCAACTTCGGCAACTACTTCGAGTACTTTGCCAAGGCTGCCGTGCACCACCCCATGGCCTCACCTGGGCTCGGCGACGAGGCGCTGCGCCTGATCGACCACCGGGTCTACCCGGATGGCCGGCGCAATCCCCTGTTCATGCCGGTGCGCTACCTGCCCGACGAACACGGCGAGACCCAGCGCACACGGCGGCTATGTTGCCTGCGCTATCGACTCGAGGACTTCGGCTGCTGCGGCAACTGCCCGCTGGACGATGCCGCCGTTGCCAGGGCGAGCAGCAAGACCAGCAACACGACCAGCAACAAGACCGGCAACAAGGTCAGACAGCCCAGGACCACAGCGATGCCCCAGAGCACAGGGGCAGTGGTGCAGACCTTCCCCTCCCGCGGCGACGCCCGCCGCCTGGTCGCAAGCTGAAGATGAGCGCTGCAAGCCACGCGCAAGCCTGCGAGTCGAGTGGCGCTCAGCCTCGCTCGCGCCCGCTGGCCGGGGCCGCCGCGGGACTTGGTGATACCCGGGTCATCCGCGCGCGGGACTTTCTTCGCTTCGGCCAGCGCCATGGCATCGACTACCGCTTCGACGGCGCCCGCTTCCCGGCGGTGGCCCACCACCTGGAAATTCTTAGAGGCCGCGTCATCGAGGAAGAGGTACGCAGCGGCTGGCATCTGACCTTTTCCGATGTCGAGGTGCTCAAGCCCTACGACTCCTGCTCCACCATGGCCTCGCCGCTGTTCGTGTGCGTGGTGATGGAAGGCGCCATCGTGGTCGACACCGGAGGACGGCGGCAGCGGCTCACCGCCGGCAGCGCACTGAGCGCCCGGCTCGCCGATCAGGTTTCCCTGCGCGTGCATCAGGATGAGGGGCAGCGGTTGCGCACCCTGAACCTGTCGCTGGACCAGGCCGCGATCGCCTCGTTGAGCCAGCGCCCGGACATCACCGAACTGCTCGACGCCCCGCGTCCTCATCTGCACATCTGGCCACTGCCGGGCTATCTGGCGCCGATGCTCGAACAGGCGGTCATGCCGCAGCCTTCCCCCGGCCAGCGCCAGCTATTGATGGAGGCCATCGGCCTGCAACTGCTGGCCCACGGCCTGCGACATCCCGGCCCGCGCCAGCGCGGTGACCTGCCCCTGCCGGAGCGCCAGCGGCTGGAGCGGATCCGCCAGCGGCTGCACGACTTTCCCGCCGAGTCCTACTGCCTCGAGCAGCTGGCGGCGATGGCGTCCATGAGCGCCTCGGGCCTGCGCGCCAAGTTCCAGCGCCTGTTCGGCGTTTCGGTCTTCGACTACCTGCGAGAACGCAGACTGACCCTGGCCCACGAGCTGCTGGCGCAGGGCGCCAGCGTGCAGCAGGCCGCTTTCGAGAGCGGCTACAGCCACGCCTCCAACTTCTCTACCGCCTTTCGGCGGCGCTTCGGGGTCTCACCCCGCGACGTTGGCTAGACGCTTCCAGGACCTTCGCCCTTCGCCCTTCGCCCTTCGCCCAGCCCCCCTGGGCACCTCTCCCCCCGAGACCTCAACTGGACACAGTACACCGCAACGGCACCCAGCCGTCGGGCGGTGCTTCGTCGGTGACTGGATCCACTACATCAGCTAGGGCTTGTCTGAAAAGTGCCTGCGCTCGGTAATACGGCGTTAAAAATCGGATCAACATGCTCATTTACACCCCGTAAACTGCGCTTTCTCACCGATTTTTGCCTTGTCTAACCTTCGCTCGTCGACTTTTCGGACAGCGCCTAGCACTCGCTACGCCGATCGCACTTGGCTACTGAGGTTTCATTATCGGCGCAGGTCCTGTCACCACGCATAAGGTTCTTGGCGCCGCGCATAAACAGGCCCACTCGCAAAATGTAATAATTCGCATTACCGAAACATGACCGCTTTGTTCAGGTGCCTACCCCGCGGCGCCTTTCCCTGCTCCCAATGGTAAGCGACAACATGCGTATCACCTCGACCCTGCCCTTCGCGCTGACGTCTTTCGCCCTGAAACCTTTCGCCTTGAAGGCTGGCCCGGCGCTGCTGGCGGCCAGCGTGTCCTCCGCCGCGCTGGCCCAGACCACCCTCAGTGAAGATGCCGCCAATGCCGGCACCTCCGCCGATACCGAGCTGGGCACCATGACGGTCACCGGCCAGGCCGCCACCAAGACCGATACGCCCTTCCTCGAGACGCCCCAGGCCACTTCTACGGTCAGCGCCGAGCAGATCGAGCGACGTGGTGCCCAGACGGTGCAGCGGGCGCTGGACTACACCCCCGGGGTCTATACCAACCAGCTAGGGTCGTCCAACCGCTACGACTATCTGGTACTGCGGGGCTTCTCCGACGGCAGCCTGAGCAATACCTTCCTCGACGGCCTCAAGCTGATGGGCGACACCAACAGCTTCAGCTCGCTGAAGGTCGACCCCTGGATGCTCGAAAGCATCGAGGTGGTAAAGGGACCGGCCTCGGTGCTCTATGGTCGCGCCTCCCCTGGCGGCCTGGTCGCGCTGACCAGCAAGCGCCCTGAGTTCAGCGACAGCCCCACCGGCGAGGTGCAGGTCGGCTTCGGCAACAATGACCAGCAGCGCGCCGCCTTCGATGTCACCGGCAGTGTCGACGAAGGCCAGCGTGCCGCCTTCCGCCTGACCGGCATCGCCCGCTCCTCGGATACCCAGTTCGATCAAGCCGAAGAAGAAAGCTACGCCATCGCGCCGTCGCTGACCTGGGACATCACCGACGCCACCACCCTCAACCTCAACGCCTACGTCTCGCGTGAGCCCGAGGGCGGCTATCACGCCGGTCTGCCCTACGACGGCACGGTGACCAGCCATGCCGGCGGGCATATCGACAACACCTTCTTCGAGGGCGAGGACGACTACGACAACTTCGAGCGCGACCAAACCCTGCTGGGCTATGAGCTGGAGCACCGTTTCGGCAACGGCATCACCGCTCGCCAGAAGCTCAAGTATCTGGAATCCGACGTCGAGATGGATCAGGTCTACGCCTACGGCTGGGCCAACGACACCGAGCTCAACCGCTACTACTCCGGCGCCGACGAGGATCTCGAGGCCTGGACCGTGGACAACCAGCTCGAAGCCAACTTTTCCACCGGCGGCTTCGAGCACCGGGTGCTGACCGGGTTCGATTACCAGACCCGCGAGAACGACGTGGTCTGGTCCGGGGGCACCTTCCCCAACATCGACGCCTTCAACCCGAGCTACGGTGCTGGCCCCATCGGCGATATCGTCGTGACCACCCGCGAGAAGCACGAACTCGACCAGACCGGCGTCTATCTGCAGGACCAGATCAGCTGGGATCGCTGGCACCTGACCCTGGGTGGCCGCTACGACTGGGTCGACATCGAGAACACCAACCTCGATAGCGGCGACAGCTCGGATCTCGACGAAACCCAGTTCAGCGGCCGCGCTGGCCTGCTCTACGCCTTCGACAACGGCGTCTCGCCCTACGCCAGCTACTCGACCGCCTTCACCCCGACCAGCTTCGTCGATGCCTCCGGCGATCTGCTCGAGCCGATGGAGGGCGAGCAGGTGGAAACCGGGCTCAAGTACCAGCCGTTGGGTACTCGGGACCAGTACTCCATCGCCCTGTTCCATATCACCCAGGAAAACGTGGCCACCAAGGAGCAGCCCACCGATCCGTATCGCGCCGTGGGCGAGATCGAATCCCAGGGGATCGAGCTTGAGGCGCGCACTCAGCTCACCGAGGCACTGAGCCTCCAGGCCGGCTACGCCTACACCGACATCACCTACGCCGAAAGCGATGCCCCCAGCGAGGAAGGCAACGACGCCATCTACTCGCCCAAGCACATCGCCTCGGTGTGGGGCTACTACGACTTCCTCAAGGGACCGCTGGCCGGGCTCAACACCGGCCTCGGGGTGCGCTACCACGCCGATATCCAGGCCGACCGCGACAACACCAAGTCGGTCCCGGACTACACCCTGGTCGACGCCACCCTGGGCTATGACTTCAGCCAGGTGGGGCTGACCAACGTCAGCGGCCGCCTCAACGTCAGCAACCTGCTGGACGAGGACTACGTGGCCTCCTGCAACTCGCTCGAATTCTGCTACTTCGGCGCCGAGCGCAGCGTCAGCGCTACCCTGAGCTATCGTTTCTAGCCACTGACCCAAATGAAGGAAAAGCGCCCCGTCCATGAACGGGGCGCTTTGCGTTTCGGCCCGACCGCTATCCTCGCCTGCTGCTGCATCGGAATCCGCTGCAAGGCCTTGTTGGAGGGCAGCCCACCGCCCCTACTCCCAACGGGCAAGCTGCCTCAGATGGTCATCGCGGGCACGCTCCGGCGACTCCGGCACCAGGCGCACCTCGGTGCCAGGCAGGCACTGGGCCAGGCGGGCGCAGGCCAGCGGGGTCAGCGCCCCCAGGCGCGGGTAGCCGCCGATGGTCTGGCGGTCGTTCATCAGAATGATCGGCTGGCCGTCCGGCGGTACCTGCACCGCCCCCAGCGGAATGCCTTCCGACACCATACCGCTCATGCTGCCCTCAAGCTGTGGCCCGGTCAGGCGAATCCCCATGCGATCGGCGCGCTGATCCAGCGTCCAGACGTCATTGAAGGCGCGATACAGGCTGGTGCCCGAGAAGCTCGCGATCTGGGCCCCGGGCACCAGCGACAGCGCCAGTGGCCCGTCGCTTGCCGTGACCAGAGCCCCCTGCTCTCGATCAGCGTCCCGCTGCCCCTTGTCGGCGTCCCGCCGTGGCAGGCGACGATCGCCGCCCGAGGGCCGATCCTGCTTTGGCGTCAGCACGTCGCCCTGGGCCAGCGGCTTGCCGAAACCGTCGAGGCCACCGAGCCCTTCTCGCACGGTGCTCGTGACGCTGCCCATGATGGCGCTCGCCTCGACCCCGCCCGGCAGTGCCAGATAGGTGCGCAGGCCACTTTTCGGCCGCTCGAACACCAGCCGCTGACCACGCTTGAGCGTTACCGGCTCCGCCAGAGCCAGGGGTTCGCCGTCCAGGGTCGCGCCCAGGTCGGCACCGGCCAGCGCCACGCTCACGTCGGCCTCGACCACCAGCGCAAGGCCGCCCACCATGATCTCGATGCCGGGGGCGTCCGGGGCGTTACCCAGCAGCCAGTTGGCCCAGCCCAGCGCCACCCAATCCATGGCACCGCCCTGGGTCACGCCCAGATGGCGCACACCCTGACGACCACCATCGACCACCAGCGCCAGGGGACCTGCGCGTTCCACCTTGAGACTCATGCGCCGCTCTCCTCGGCCGGGGGTTGGGGAGTGGTGTCGCCACCCTGCGCCTCGAAGGTGGCGCGGTCGATGGCCACAAAGCGCACGCGATCGCCGGGCTTGAACAGGGTGTAACCCTCGCGCTCGCGATCGAACAGCCGGGTGGCGGTGCGTCCGATCAGGTTCCAGCCGCCAGGCGACGGCGCCGGGTAGACGGCGGTCTGGCGATCGGCGATGCCGACGCTGCCCGCGGCGACCTTCTGGCGCGGTGTCTTGAGTCGAGGCGTGGCCAGGGCGTCCTCGACCAGTCCCATGAAGCCGTAGCCGGGGGCAAATCCCAGCGCGAACACGCTGTAGTCGTGGGCGCAGTGGCGTTCGATGACCTGGTCGGCGGTGATGCCTGCGCGCTGAGCGATCAGCTCAAGCTCAGGGCCGACGCTTGCGTCATACCACACCGGGATCTCGTGCAGGCTACCGTCCTCCGTCGCCCGGGGCGAAAGGTTCGCCAAGGCCTCGCCGAGGCGCGCTCGAGCCTCGCCAAGCGACAGCCTGCGGATATCGAGCTGCACCAGTACCGTGGTGTAGGACGGCACCACCTCCAGGGCATCCTCGCCCAGCCGCTCGCGGATGGCGTCCACCGCCGCCAGCACCCAGGGCATATGCGACTCGTCGATGGCGTCGAACAGCCGCACGATCAGACTGTCGAAGGCCACTGTCTCAAGGCGTGGGCTCGGCGTCATGCCCCCTCCAGCTGGTCGAAGGCCTCGCGGATGGCGCGCACCGCCGCCACTGAACTCTCGTTGTCGCCGTGCACGCACAGGGTATCGGCGGGAAGGACCAGTTTGGTGCCGTCGCGGGCGGTCAGCGCCTCGCCCCGGGCCAGGGTCACCGCCTGGCCGACGATGGTGTCCTCATCGTGATGCACCGCGTCTGGCTCACGCCGGGACACCAGCCGACCTTCGCCGTCATAGGCACGGTCAGCGAACACCTCAAACCACAGGCTGACGCCCTCCTCCTCGGCCAGCGCCCTCACTGCGGCGGTGTCGGCGGTGGACATCACCAACAGCGGCAGGCTCTCGTCATAGGCCTTGACCGCGCGCATGGTGGCGCGCAGCAATTCCATATTGGTGGCCATGTCGTTATAGAGCGCGCCGTGGGGCTTGACGTAGCCGAGCCTGGTGCCCTCGGCACGACAGACGCCGTCGAGGGCACCGATCTGGTAGAGCAGCAGATTCTCGGCTTCGCTCGCGGACACCGCCAGGCTGCGCCGGCCAAAACCCACCAGGTCGGGATAGCCGGGGTGGGCGCCGACCAGCACGTCATTGGCCACGGCGTAGCCTACGGTGCGTCGCATCACGTCAGGGTCGCCGGCGTGGAAGCCACAGGCGATATTGGCGCAGTCGATATAGGGCATCACGTCGGCGTCACGGCCCATCTTCCAGGCACCAAAGCTCTCGCCAACGTCGCAGTTGAGTCGGGGTATCGGCATGGGGGCAGCCTCTGTTGTCGACGTCCTTTGGTGAACCTTTGCCAATGGACGTCAGGTGGTTAACGAACCTGTTATTGTCGTCTTCCGCTGTCTTCTGTCGCCATCGTGGCGTCCAGCGCGCGCTCCGAGCGCTTTCCTTCGAGCCCTTTCGTGGATGCTTCGATCGCGTTGCCGGGGCGCCACACAATCTCCTCTTGTCAGTTGAATCTAACGCCCGAGTCGATTCCCGACAAATTCGGCAAGAAGATTGACGCCACGATCCTCCCCGGCCAAGAATCAGTGATATACCCCTTCACCCACTCCGGAGTTTCCCCATGGCCGTCAGCGATCCCTTCCATCTTGCCATTCAGGTCCGTGATATCGACGAGGCCCGCGAGTTCTATGGCAACTTTCTCGGCTGCCCCGAAGGCCGCAGCTCCGAGTCCTGGGTCGACTTCGACCTCTACGGCCATCAGTTCGTCTGCCACCTGAACCCCGGTCTCAAGGACGCCGCCGACGCTGCCCACAAGAACCCGGTGGACGGCCACGGTGTGCCGGTGCCGCACTTCGGCGTGGTACTGGAAATGGACGCCTGGGAGGCCCTGGCCGAGAAGCTCAAGTCCCATGGCGTCAAGTTCGAGATCGAACCCTACATCCGCTTCAAGGGCGAGCCCGGCGAGCAGGCCACCATGTTCTTCAAGGACCCGTCCGGCAACGCCCTGGAGTTCAAGGCGTTCAAGGATCGCGAAAGCCAGCTGTTCAAGAAGGCCTGAGAGCCCAGCGGCATCGGCAAGGTGGCTTGATCTTCAACGCCATCCTGCCCGATGCTGCATAGTCAGACTGATACCTCCATCACGACACGTCGTTTTCACCGCCACGTTTCTACAACAACAAGGTAGGCATCATGACTCGATACTCCTCCCTGGGGCTGGCCGTTGCCGTGGCCACACTCTCCACCGCCACTGCGGTCAGCAGCGCCCAGGCCGCCGAATGGAATCTGGCGACGCCCTACGGGGATGCCAGCTTCCACACCGAGAACACCAAGCAGTTCGCCGAAGACGTGCGCGAAGCCACCGATGGCGAGCTCGACATCACCGTGCACTCCGGCGGTTCGCTGATCAGCCACGGCGAGATCAAGCCGTCGGTGCGCCGTGGTACCGTCCAGGCCGGCGAGATCTTCATGTCGATCCTGTCCAACGAGTCGCCGGTGTTCGAACTGGACACCCTGCCGGGGCTCGCCGGCAGCTACGACGAGGCCTGGGAGCTGTGGCAGGCGAGCAAGCCGGTGATCGAGGAGCTGTTCGCCGAGCAGGGCATGAAGCCGCTGTACGCGGTGCCCTGGCCGTCACAGGGTATCTACACCGACTTCGAGTTGAATGACCCCGCCCAGTTCGAGGGGCTCAGAGTACGTGCGCCCAACATCAATACCCAGCGCCTGACCGAGAACCTCGGCGGCCTGCCCACCGAGACCGAGGAATCGGACATCCCCACCGCCTTCTCCACCGGCCGGGTCGACGCCATGATCACCTCGGTGTCCACCGGCGAGTCGATGGCGGCCTGGGACTATGTCTCCCACTTCTCCGACGCCAACCTATGGATTCCGAAGAACATCATCTTCGTCAATCAGAAGGCCTTCGATCGCCTGGATGAGGCGACCCAGCAAGCGCTGATGGAAGCGGCGGCCGAGGCCGAAGAGCGCGGCTGGGAGGCCAGCAAGGCCGATATGGAAGGCAGCGCCCAGGCCCTGGAGGAAAACGCCATCACCATTGGCGAGCCCAACGAGGCGGTGGCCGGAGCCCTTTCCGAGGCCGGCGACAAGCTCTTCCAGGACTGGGAGAGCCGCGCCGATGACCGGGCCAAGGCGCTGATCGAGGACTACCGCGCCAACACCGAATAGCGCTCGGGACGAGCGGTGAGGGACTTCCTCGCCGCTCGTTCGTTGTCCCGTTCACGGCCTGTCTTTCGCAACACGCCACGTCGCGACGCCGTGCAAGAAAGGTGCGGTCAACGACTCACGGACAACGTATCGCTCCACTGACGCCAAGGATCGCCCATGAAGTTTCGCCTGATGCCGCTTTACCGCCTTGGTGGGCTGGGTGCGGCCGCCTCCATGGTCGCCATCTGCGGCCTGATCACCATCCAGGTGCTGTTTCGCCTGCTGGATGCCCTGCTGGTGCTGTTCGGCGGCGCGCGTCTTGGCCTCGAGATCACCGGGGTGTCGGAACTGGCGTCCTTCCTGCTGGTGGGCGCGACCTTTCTCGGCATGGCCTACACCTTCAGCCACCACGCCCACATCCGCATGTCGCTGGTGATCCAGCGCCTGCCGGCGGCGGTGCGCGCCTTCACCGAACTGTTCTGCCTGGCGGTGGCTTCGGCGCTCAACGCGCTGTTGTGCGTATCGCTGTGGCAACTGATGCACGAGAGCCTCGAGTTCGACGACGTCTCCTCGGGACTGCTCGCCGTTCCGCTGTGGATTCCCCAGCTGGCGTTGCTGGTCGGCATGGCGCTGATGAGCCTGGCCCTGGCCGAAGCGCTGATCGACACCGCCAGACAGGCGCTGACGGCGCCGCGCCGTTTCGAGGCCCCGGACGAGGAGCCCAGCCATGACTGACCCGAGGATTCCTGTTCGCCTGCTGCGCATGTCTCGCCAGGAGGGCTTGCCGAGATGCTGACGATCAGTCTGGTCACCCTGCTGGCGCTGGCGGTGCTGCTCGGCAGCGGCGTGTGGATCGCCTACGCCCTGCTCGGCACCGGCTTTATCGTGCTGACGCTGTTCTTTCCGCTGGAGCCCGGCCCGATCCTGGCCTCGGACTTCTGGGGCGCCAGCTACGGCTGGGACCTGACCGCGCTACCGATGTTCGTGTGGATGGGCGAGATCCTGTTTCGCTCGGGGCTCGCCAACAACATGTTCCAGGCGCTGTCGCCCTGGCTCGGGCGTATTCCCGGACGTCTGTTGCATTCCAACATCATCGGCAGCGGGCTGTTTGCCGCGGTCTGCGGCTCCTCGGCGGCGACCTGCGCCACCGTCGGCAAGATGACCCTGCCGGAGCTTGAAAAGCGCGGCTACGACAACGATCTGGCCATCGGTACCCTGGCCAGCGCCTCGACCCTGGGGCTGTTGATTCCGCCGTCGATCATGATGATCGTCTACGGCGTGGTCACCGAACAGTCGATCTCTCGCCTGTTCATCGCCGGCGTCGGGCCGGGACTGATGCTGCTCGGTCTGTTCATGACCTACGTGATCGGCTGGTCGCTGCTGGTGGGCAATCGTCGTGGCGCGGTGGGCAAGCGCGACAGCGACATGCCGCTGCGCCAGAAGCTGTCGGGAAGCCTGCAACTGCTGCCGCTGCTGGCACTGATCGGCGGCATCCTCGGCAGCATCTACGGCGGGCTTGCCTCGCCTACCGAGGCCGCCGCCTCGGGGGTCGTGCTGTCGATGCTGATCGCTCGAGCCAACGGCCACTTCAACAGCACTATCTTCAAAGACGCCCTGTTCGCCGCGGTGCGCACCTCCTGCATGATCGCCTTCATCATCGCCGGGGCCTCGTTTCTGTCCTCGGCCATGAGCTTCACCCAGCTGCCCATGGACCTGGCCGAGAAGATCGGCGCCATGGGTCTGTCACCGGCCTGGCTGCTGGTGGTGCTGACCCTGTTCTTGCTGGTGCTGGGCTGCTTTCTCGACGGTATCTCGCTGATCCTGCTGGTGACCTCGATCATCATGCCGGTGATCGAGACCGCCGGCTTCGATCTGATCTGGTTCGGCATCTACCTGGTCATCGTGGTCGAGATGTCGCAGATCACCCCGCCGGTGGGCTTCAACCTGTTCGTGATCCAGGGCCTGACCGGGCGTGACATCATGTCGATCACCCGCGCCACGCTACCCTTCTTCCTGCTGATGATCGTGGCCATCGTGCTGATGAGCCTGTTCCCGGGCATCGCCACCTATCTGCCCCAGGCGATGAGCGGCTGAGGCCTACGACTGCCCTACCCATCAGGCCTGGTGGCGCTGCCTGAGCGTCTCGATCACCTCTCCCAGACGACGCCTGGCCTCGCCGTCTGGCTGCTCGGCGACCAGATCATCCAGCACCTGGACCACGTCGGCATCACGGCGAGCCCGCGCCGCCTTGCCAGTCTTGTCGCCCGCGTCATTTGCCAGCAAGGCGCAGATCACCCGGTCCAGGGTGCCGAACAGAAAATCGATGCTGTAGCCGGCGAGAAAGCCCAGGGCGGCGCCGCTCAGCGCCACCTGTGCGCCCTGATCGGTGGGAATCTGGGAGACGAACAACACGATGGCGCCACCGGAGAGCGTGCCCAGCACGATGCGATTGACATGCTCGCCGATCCGCGCGGGATCGAAGGTGCGACTGTACAGCCGGGTCGCGGTCACCCGCAGCACAAAGGCGAAGGCCCCGAGGGCACCATAAAGAAAGGGCTCGGTGTGGCGAAGTCCCTCGTAGATAAAGTCGAGCGCGGTATTCCAGTGGGTCCAGTCGAGCCCAGAGGACGGCCGGCCCGTATCGATGGCGTACATCAGCACGTTGGAGCCGATCACCGCCATCACCACCGCCCCGGTCCACCACCAAAGGCGAATCAAGTACTTGCCGGTGCGGCTGTCGCGCATTCGACCATCGCTGTCCGGGCGCGTGGCCGCCAGGGTACGTGGCGAGATACCTGGGTAGAGCCGAGACAGCCGCCGGTAGCAATCCACCACGCCGGCCAGTTCTTCGGTGGTCAACAGCTCCTTGCGATCGGTCTTTTCCTTGGCCACGAAGTAGGCGGTCAGGTCGATCTCCGGCGGGTAACCTTCGAACTCCTGGGCGTAGTCCAGCAGCGCCGTGGTGTCGTCGAGCAACTTGCGGATACGCTCTCCGCAGCCGTCTTCACTGCCGTTGCCGTTAACATTGTCACTATCGCTGCCGCCGTCGGCATCATCGTCCCTGCGATCGCGACGAGGCCCCTCCTGCTCTGAACTGCTCATCGACAGTGTCCTCCCTCGCTTGCCTGGGTGCGCTCGTCCACCACACAGATCAGGCCGTTGATGGTGTAGCTCTCGCCATCGGTGTGAACGACGATGTGGCGATTCTCGACGTAGGCCCCCAGGTAGCTTCCACCTTCGCCCTGGCGCGTCTGGAACAGCAGCGGTGCCGGGCTGAGCTTGGCCAGGCGATCCAGCGGAGCCTGACGCGGCAGGCGATAGCGCAGGTTCACTCCGCCATCGCCGACGCTGAGCACGGCCACCTCGGGTCTCAGCGTCTGCACAAAAGTGTCGCTGGTGCTGGTGTCGGAACCGTGGTGATTCAGCTTGAGCACGTCGACGTTGCCCACCTGGGCGGCGACGAAGGCTTCCATGGGTACGCTGCGAGCGCCGCCGCCGGTGAGGTCGCCGCCGGTGAAGTAGCGAAAGCGCCCGTGCTCGATGATCAGTGCCACGCTGCGGGCGTTTTCACGCCGTGGATGAAGTGACTGCTCACCGACCTCGCAGAAACCGATATCCCCGGCCAGGTGCCTGCCGCCGGCAGCGGCCACCTGGATACGGGTGTCGGCGCCCAGTCGCAGCTGGGGATGATCGGGACGACAGTCGGGGATAAGCTCGACCAGCCGCGCCCCCACGGCCCGGGCCGCCGCCAGGTACTCGCCGTACTGGGTGTCGCGGCCGGTGGGAGACAGCACCTCGGGCTTGATACCGGGTCGCTCCAGCACCGTCTCGACGGCGACGCCCGCCTCGATGAGTTCATCGAAGCCACCGATATGGTCGGCGTCATAGTGGCTGGCGAGAAAATAGTCGAGTCGATCGATCCCCAGTGCGATCAGGGCCGGCGCCACCACCCTGCGGCCATCACCGCGATTTCCCGCATCGATCAACAGACTCTGACCGCTGCCGGTATCCACTACCAGGGTGGCGTCACCCATGCCCACGTCGAGGTGCAGGATGCGCAGGTCGGCGAGGGCCGGTGTCGTTGCCAGGCAACCCAGCAGCATAGCGGCCCGGACCAGGGCACTCGGACGCCAAGCCGCCAGTAAACAAGCCGCCTGTAAACAAGACGCCGACACTCGCAAGGCCCGCATCGCCAAGGCAGGTGCAGCTATGCCCGGTACAACAAAGCCCGGTACGACAAAGCCCGGTACGACAAAGCCCGGCAGCAGACGATGGAACGCCCGGCGACGGACTCCGCCCCCGAGCAGTACGCAGCTCATCCTTCACGCCTCATGCAGCATAGGAAGTTACTACTTACTTACCCTAGACTGCACAGACGGCGCTGGCGAGCCGTATCCTCCACACCGGAACCGGTTCCGGGGCCGATCCCGGGGCCTGTTCATGGGCCGGCACCGGGCCCGCGGCCAAGCCCCGCGCATCGCGACAGGTCAGGGCGACAGGTCAGTGCGCCAGGTCAGGGCGACGTGGCTGCCACCGTCGCCGCCTCGCCGGTCTGCACCTGCCACTGGGCTGCGTAGCGCCCGCCCCGGGCGATCAACTCGGCGTGATCTCCACGCTCGACCACCTGCCCCCGCTCCATCACCACGATCTGGTCGGCGTGGACGATGGTCGAAAGCCGGTGGGCGATCATGATCACGGTACGCTCACCGCCGATACGCGACAGCGAGCGCTGAATCGCCGCCTCGGTCTCGTTGTCCACCGCACTGGTGGCCTCATCCAGCACCAGCACCGGGGGATCCTTGAGCAGCGCCCGGGCCAGCGACAGGCGCTGGCGCTGCCCGCCGGACAGGCGCACGCCGCGCTCGCCGACACGGGTATCGAGGCCGTCCGGCAGACGCTCGATGAACTCCCAGGCTTCGGCGGTGCGTGCCGCTGCGATGACCTCCTCATCACTGGCCTCGGGACGAGCGTAGGCGATGTTGTCACGCACGCTGCCCTCGAACAGGTAGACGTCCTGGCTGACCAGGCCGATGGCGTCGCGCAGCGCTCCCTGGCGAAGCTCCGCCACCGGGACGGCGTCGAGCTCGACCCGCCCCTGGTCGGGGTCGTGAAAGCGCAACAGCAGCTTGATCAGGGTCGACTTGCCGGAGCCGGTGGGCCCGACCAGCGCCAGGGTGCTGCCAGCGGGTACCGCCAGCTCCACGGCGTCGATGCCGGCGCCGCTGCCCGGGTAGTGAAAGCTCACTTCTGAAAAGCGCACCTCGCCACGCACCGGCGTCTCTAGCTCACGGCGTCCATCGTCACGCACCCGGATCGGGGTAGCGATTAGATCGAGGATACGCCGGGTGCTGGCCATGGCCCGCTCGAACAGGTCGATGACCTGGGCCAGTCCGGTCAGCGGCCACAGCAGCCGCTGGGTCAGGAACACCAGCACGCCGTAGGCGCCGACGTTGAGCTCACCGGACAGCGCCTGCATGCCGCCGACAATGAAGGTGGCCAGAAACCCGGTGAGGATCGCCATGCGGATCACCGGAATAAAGGCCGAACTGATACGAATGGCACGGCTGTTGGCGTCCACGTAGGCCTCGCTGTCGGCCTTCAGCCGAGCCGCCTCGCGGGCCTCTGCGGTAAAGCTCTTGATGGTGGCCATACCCTGAATATTGTTGGACAGCCGGCTGGACAGCACCCCGACCTTCTCACGCACGTCGGCATAGAGGGGACCGGCCTTGCGCTGAAACACGAAGGCACCCCACAGGATCAGCGGCACCGGGGTAAAGGCCAAAAGCGCGATCAGCGGCGACAGCACGAAGAACACCGCCCCCACCGCCACCACGGTGACGGCGACCTGGATCAGCGAGTTGGCACCGCCGTCGAGGAAGCGCTCGAGCTGATTGACGTCGTCGTTCATGGTGGCGACCAGCTCACCGGACGAGCGAGACTCGAAGAAGCCCATGTCCAGGCGCTGCACGTGCTCGTAGGCGTCCTGGCGCAGGTCGGCCTCATGGTGGCGACCAGCTCACCGGACGAGCGAGACTCGAAGAAGCCCATGTCCAGGCGCTGCACGTGCTCGTAGGCGTCCTGGCGCAGGTCGGCCTGCAGGCGCTGGGCAAGGTTGCGCCACAGGATCTGATAGAGGTACTCGAACAGCGACTCGCCGGCCCAGATAAAGAAGGTCAGCACCCCCAGCACAATGATCTGGGAGCTGGCCGAGACGAAGCCGAGCCCCGCCACGAAGCTCTGCTCCTGGTTGACCACCACGTCGATGGCCACCCCGATCAGGATCTCGGGGGCGATATCAAACAGCTTGTTGATCATCGAACACAGGGTGGCGGCGACGATCCGTCGACGATAACCGCGGGCGTAGCGCAACAGGCGCCCTAGTGCCTGCAGGCTGGATGAGCGGGACACGGCGTAAACTCCTTGTTGTCGCACCACAAGGGCGACGACCAATCCAGACGGCGCCCCGACCGGGGCACCAATGAAAAGCGCCGCGGCCCTGGGGGCCGCGGCGCGGGTCTTGCGCTAGCACGGATGACGTCGAGACATCGACGTCAGGCCGGCTTCGCTCAGGCAGTGGCGGCCTGGTAGCGACGCTCGACTTCGTCCCAGTCCACCACGTTGAAGAAGGCGGCGATGTAGTCGGGACGCTTGTTCTGGTACTTCAGGTAGTAGGCGTGCTCCCACACGTCCAGACCCAGCACCGGGGTGTTGCCGTGCATCAGCGGGCTGTCCTGGTTCAGGGTGTTTTCCACCACCAGGGCACCGTCCGGAGTGACGGAGAGCCAGGCCCAGCCAGAGCCGAAGCGGCCCAGCGCGGCCTTGGTGAAGGCATCCTTGAAGGCGTCAAAGCCGCCCAGTTCCTTCTCGATGGCCTCACCGACCTTGCCCTTGGGGTCGCCACCACCGTTCGGGGACATCACGGTCCAGAACAGCGAGTGGTTGGAGTGGCCGCCGCCGTTGTTGATGACCGGCTGGCGCTTGTCTTCCGGCAGACGCTCCAGGTTGGAGATCAGCTCGTCGACCGGCAGGTCCTCGAGACCGGTGCCTTCCAGGGCGCCGTTGAGGTTGGTGACGTAGGTGTTGTGGTGACGAGAATGGTGGATCTCCATGGTCAGCGCATCAATGGAGGGTTCCAGTGCGTCGTAGGCGTAGGGCAGTTCCGGCAGAGTATGTGCCATGGTGATACCTCCTTCCTTGTCGAAATTGGGCTGGGTTCAGTGGGGATAATCGTATCCCACTCACCAGCTTACGTCATCGTGGGCCTCATACTATAGGCAAGACGCGTTCTTCTCGCTAGCGTGCTCCACGCCAAACGCATTGCCCGCCTGGCGGTGTCGGCATCCCTGCCGCCGTTGAAGAGGCCCGATGTCGTGGACCACAGGGTGTCATCCTTTACGCCCCTTCTACAAGGGTTGATCAATAGTCTTTCAGCGCAACGCCTCCCTGACGTGCATCATTGACAATAACAAACAAATTGATAACCATTCCTATCCATTGTCTTTCCTGCCCGGTCGCTCGGACCAGCCAGCCCAAGCCACCCTGCCCCAGTCACCCAGCGGAGCCGTCTTCATGTTCGATCTTCAGTCCGCTTCCTTCGCGATCCCGGGCAAGACCCTGCTGTCGCCGACCAGCCTGAGCTTCGATGCCGGCCGGGTCCACGGACTGATCGGCCACAACGGCTCCGGCAAGTCGACCCTGCTCAAGCTGATGGCTCAGCAGCAGCCGGCCAGCGAGGGGCGCATCCTGTTCAACGGCCAGCCGCTCGAGGCCTGGGGGCGCCGCGCCTTCGCCCGTGAAGTGGCCTATCTGCCGCAACACCTCCCCAGTGCCGAAAGCCTGACCTGTCGCGAGCTGATCGCCTTTGGTCGTTACCCCTGGAAGGGGCTCCTGGGTCGCTCGCGGCGCGACGATCACGAACACGTGGCCCGAGCCATGGCGCTGACCCACACCGAGGGCTTTGCCGATCGCCTGGTGGACACCCTGTCCGGCGGCGAACGTACCCGGGTGTGGCTGGCCATGCTGCTGGCCCAGGGCAGCCGCCTGCTGCTGCTCGACGAGCCACTGGCGGCGCTGGATATCGCCCATCAGGTGGAAGTGATGACCCTGGTACGCAAGCTGTCGCGGGAGCTCGACCTGGGCGTGGTCATCGTGTTGCACGACATCAACATGGCCTCACGCTTCTGTGATCGCCTGGTCGCCCTGCACAGCGGCCGCGTCATCGCCGAAGGCGACCCGCAGACGCTGATGACCGGCGACCTGCTCGAGGACATCTACGGCGTGCCGATGCAGGTGATGCCCCATCCCTCCGGCGAACACGCGGTGGCGCTGGTGCAATGAGGTTGTCCTTGAATGTCCGCCGTGCTCTGACTGTCCGCCCTTCTCTGGTGTCCCTGGCTTACCTGCGCTTGCGTTCCGGCCTTTTTCGCTCGGGTGGCTACCATAGCTTGGCGTGGCTGGCGCTGTCGGCCTGGCTGCTGACGTCTCCGGCCAGTGCCACGCCGCGTATCGCCAGCCTGGACTGGACCCTGGCCGAGACGCTGATCGCACTTGACGCACCACCGGTGGCGCTGGCCCAGGTCGACGACTACGAAAGCTGGGTGGGGCTCGAGGCGCCGCCAGGTGCCACCGACATCGGCCTGCGTACCCAGCCGAACCTGGAACTGCTGTCCGAACTCGACCCCGACGCCATCGTGATCTCGCCGATGTTCGCCAACCTGGCGCCGCGGCTTTCATCGATCGCCGAGGTCAAGCAGCTCGCCATGTACAGCGGCGAGGGCACCTTCTGGTCGCAGTCGCTGGCACTGACCCGACATCTCGGCGAACTGGTGGATCGCCAGAACGCCGCCGAGGCGCTGATCGAGGAGACCGAGGCCTACATCGCGGACATCGCCGCTCGGCTGCCCGAGGACACCCGCCCGCTGTTGCTGCTCCAGTTCATGGATGAACGCCACGTGCGCCTGTTCGGTGAGCACAGCCTCTACCAGGCGGTGCTGACGCGCATGGGCCTGACCAACGCCTGGCAGGGCACCACCAACGCCTGGGGCTTCAGCCTGATCGGCATCGAACAGCTGGCCAACTATCCCGAGGCCCGCATCGTGGTGGTCGAACCCTATATCGCCGGGGTCCGCGAGGCGCTGGCCGACAGTGGCCTGTGGCGCCATCTGGGCAGCGTCCAGCGCGACGACGTCGTCACCCTGCCACCGGTGTGGAGCTTCGGTGCCCTGCCCTCGGCCAGGCGCTTTGCCACCCTGCTGGGCGACGCCCTCTCCAGCAACATGCCAGATACCCGCGCTCCCGATACCCACACTCCCGACACCAGCGCTTCCGATACCAGCGCTCTCGACACCAGCGCCCTCGACATCAACGAACAGGCCACCACACCGGATCAGGCACAAGGAAATACCGATGCTCGCCGCTGAATCCCGCGCCCGCCGTACCACTGCGCTGGGCATCACCGGCCTGGTGCTGGCGGTGGCCTGCATGCTGGCCGCCTTCTACTCCCTGGCCGAGCTGGGCGGCCCCCTGGCGGCGCTTGCTGCCCTGACCGATTCGGGGGCGCTCGGCGCCAATGAACCGCCAGACCCGGAGTCGCTGGTGCTGCACTATAGCTGGTGGCCGCGCCTGGTGATGTCGCTGAGCGCCGGCGGCGCCCTGGGGCTGGCCGGGGTGCTGATGCAGCAGGTGTTGCGCAATCCACTGGCCGCCCCCACCACCCTGGGGGTGGCCAGCGGTGCCAACCTGGCACTGATGGTCGCCACCCTGATGGCGCCTGGCCTGCTGGTGCTGGGCCGCGAGTGGGTGGCGCTGGCCGGCGGAGGCCTGGCCATGGGGCTGGTGTTCGCCCTCGGCTGGCGCCGTGGCCTGTCACCCGGCGTCGTGGTACTCGGCGGCCTGGTGGTCAACCTCTACTTCGGCGCCCTGGCGGTGGTGCTGTTGCTGTTCAACCAGGAGGCGCTCAAGGGCGTGCTGGTGTGGGGCGCCGGCTCACTGGCCCAGAACGGCTGGGACGGCGTGCTTTACCTGTTGCCACGTCTGGTGATCGCCGGCGCTCTTGCCATCTGGCTGCTGCGCCCGCTGGCGCTGCTGGAGCTGGACGATGCCAGCGCACGCAGCCTCGGCGTCTCGCTCAAATGGCTGCGCCTGGGCGGGCTGGGTCTCGCGGTCTTCATCACCGGCTGTGTGGTGGCGGTGGTCGGCATCATCGGCTTTATCGGCCTGGCGGCGCCCAATATCGCGCGCATGGCCGGTGCCCGGCGTCTGCCGGCGCGGCTGGGCTGGTCGATCGCGTTCGGCGCGCTGCTGCTGGCGATCACCGACCTGGTCCTCCAGGGCGGCGTCGACGCCCTGCCTACCCTGCTGCCCACCGGGGC